>NZ_JBPSCZ010000002.1:0-53915 GCF_051488405.1 Bacillus sp. RK1064 | reverse complement strand
AGATATTAATGACAAAAGGGGGGTGCGTATAAACGCACCTCCCCATTTAATGAGTTCTTATATGGATGGTCTCTGAATCAACAATCAATACTTCTTCAACAATAAAGTTAATAATGGCTTTTTTATCTTCCAGATTCAAATTATCCGCATTGACTGAACTTAAATAATCAAGTGCCCTTTTCATAGCATTTTCTCCTGCTGCGGATCCTTCAGCTTCTTTAATCTCTTTTTCAATTGTATCATGTTGGATCATCAGGTGATTTTGTTTCCTCTGGAGCTCAACAATCTGTGTTTTCACTTCTTCAATATCCAAGTCGTCTTCTTCACTAAGACTAATTAAAGTGATTAAACGCTGACGGCCTTTTTTCGCCTTCTCAATTTCTTTTTGAATCAACTCAAGCTCATCTGCTTTATGAGTGGCTTTTTCCTCTTCTTTATAGACTCTATACTTCTCTGGATTGGTGATGAATTTATAGATCTCATCCCATACGATTCTGTTCAGTTTATTTTCTGACATAGATTTCCCGCAACCTCTATTTTTGGCTCCTGCATAATTCTTCCTACATTCATACACATAGAAGTCATTCCCATGTGATTTTTTCTTTTTACCAGTCATCGTATTTCCACAGTTTCCGCAGCGCACTAGACCAGAAAGTAAATATTGATGAGCGCCGTATTGCAATTGCTTCCTTCTACTGTTACCAAGTAGCTCTTGAGCATATTCCCATTGTTCGTCAGAAACAACCGAAGGAATTTCAGTAACATAGCGTTCCTCTTCAGGCCTCACTTTCATTATTGCGGGACCACCAGCCTGCTTTGATACATAACTGCCTTCTGTATCATACTTATATTGCTCATACTTCCCTTTATAAGATGGATTCATAAGGATCTGCCGCACTACTTGTCTATGCCAGACTTTTGCTCCTCTTTTCGTTGGGATGCCTAGTTTTGTTAAATGCAAGGCAATTCCATTTACTCGGTTGAAGAAGTGACTTGAATGATCCGTAAACAAATCAAAAATCATTCTCACAACTTTTGCTTCTTCTTCTATTATCTCAAGCATTCTTTCTTTATTCATTCTGTATCCTAATAAACCAGGCTCCTTAATTATTACCCCTTTTTTAATTTTTTGAAGTCTACCTGTAGAAGTTCTCTCTTTAATTTTGGCCTTTTCAAATTCAGAAATGGCTCCTCTCATTGAAAAGAACAGCTGCCCTTCAGGTGAATCTGCATAATCCCCATTTACGAAGGTTAAGACTATCCCTTTTTTTCGTAATTCATCATCTATAATTAATTGATTCATTAGCTTCCGCGACAAACGATCAGGATCATAACAAATCAATTCAGTAATTAATCCTTTGCGTGCATCCTCTCTCAGACGGTTTAAAGCTGGCCTTACTAATAATTCACCTGAGAAGCCTTCATCTGCATATTTCAGGACATTTGTGGTCCCTGCTTTCTTCACACACGCTTCAATCTGGCTGTCTATGCTCGACCCTTTTATCGCTTGCTCCTCGGTCGATACCCTCACGTAAATTGCTTTCACAATTAATCTCCTTCCTCCACCACTTAATCAAATAGTGATAACAATCATTAATACGTGCGTCAACATTCTGTCCCTCAATGATTTTGACTTTCATCTTAAATCACCTCATGACAGGTTATGCCGACATGGATTGTCCCTATTTCATAAAGAATTACCAGTAGATATAAAAAAGACCTGACTGAATGTCAGCCAGGTTCATGAAAGGGGTCAATCTTATTCTTATTATAACGAAAACAAAACAGCTAATCAAACATTTGTTCTCATCGAAAACTCAGCCCCTCTGTGTTTAAAGATTCTTTATGGCTGCCGATAAATATAAGGATATTTATAAAGGGGGATTTTACATATGGAAGATATAAAGATATTCCTTCCAATATTAGGTGTTTTACTTGGGTTTTTACTAGCCTGGTTCAAAGAAGCAGTACAAAATAAAGCAAAAATTAAAATAGGAGTTAGCCAGCCTAATTTGCATGTATACTTCAAACTAGACAAGTGGGGGAAAGAACAATGTGAGAACCGCTCATATGCAGATCATATCGAAACGACTATTTCTATAAATGTTTTCAATATAGGGAAAGCACCTACAGCTATCCAGTCTGTATTTATTTTCAACGAATCTGATCACTTTAGTCATTTTGATATAACTAAAATAAATATTAATGGAGTAACCGCAGAACATAGTGCGTTTGATTTATTCGCAGGATCTATTGTTCCTTTAAAATTAACACTTTTGATAACAAGAGATTCGAATAGTGAGTTTCTTTTTAATAATGATGTTAAGTACTTTAATCCTTTTAATGGAAAGAGAGGAGTTAAATTCGGAGTAAGCTTAATTGATATTTACGGAAAAGAGCACAGAGAATATTTCTATGTTGATTATATTACACCCTTCCTGGATAACAAAGAAGAAGAAATTAAAGAGTTGCTTTAAAGAGCACTCTTTAATTTAATTGATCCGCTCTTTGTTCACTTTTTCTTCTTTAGCAATCCCCAATAATTTTTCTAGAAAGGACACCTTAAGATCGTTCTATTAAGATAGAATTTCTGTTTCAATCGCAATATTTTCTCCTAGATTCACTAACAGTGGGTCATCATTCTTTTCTAAAAATTTAGCTATTTGATGCAGAATCTCACTAATTTTTTCGTTGATCGGCATATTTTGATTTAATAAGAAAATGCAGAGAATCGTATCACCTACTTGATAAAGCGTATCTTCATCTTTTGTTTTTTCAATGTGATATTGCATCTTTTTAAAAAACCATTCAATTTCGTTCAAATCAACCATCGGGTAATATTGAATTTTATAAAGATTCTCTTCATCAAGGACGTCCAATTCAAATATGGCTTCAAGTTCTTCTTTACTTAAATGAACTTCAGAAAGTTCATATTCACCTTCTGCTACTTCCTCATCAATAGTGTACTCAGCTGTATAAAGCCCCTCAATGAATTCATCAAAGGAATCTGCTAATTTAAAGTCTTCTTCCATCTCAACATCAAAATAATGAATTGCAGGATTCTCTTTCGTTTTTCGATAATCCATAGCTACCCAAGTATGGCCATCCCCGTTAATCAAAACAAGCCCTTCTGGCAGCTCCCACTCTTTTATCAAATAGGCACTATCCATAATCCCTTCATCTTCAGCAATTCCCAGCAGGTGATTAAATTGAATGTGATCCTCAGCCCATGAATTAGAGTGAGTCGTTGGAAAAGCATTATGAACTGTATAACCACCATTCTGTTCTAATATGAGCTTTTTATATGTATCTGGCAAAGTGACACCAAGTGTCTTTTCTGCCTTAGATATTACTGCTTCGCTGATCTTTTTTAACGTATAGTAACCTTCATCGTCTATTTCCCAAAAAGATTTCAAAGTTTATTTCCTCCTAGTGTCATTTAACAAACCTTCAATGAGAACATATATTCTGATAAACTATTTTTGGTGGTGATTGTATGTCTGATCTCGAGAGAAAGATTTATCGAATTATTTATAATATGAGTCGCTTCCGTAAGAATCCAACAATTGATGATCTGAAAAGAAAAACCGGTAAAGACGAAAGGGCTGTAAGACAAGCAGTACAAAACCTTCTGTCAAAAGAAGAATTGATATGGGATAAAAAGAAAAGAGAATGGCGGTTTTAAATATTAACTATATTTTCTTTATCCGAGTGCCTGAATACAAAACTAACAAGAGCAACTTCTGTATAGAAGTTGCTCTTGTTCTAATCTTCATCCTCAGGATCTTCGTCTACACCCAATATCAAATTCTGATCAGTAAAATACATCTCATAAAGTGTACTCTCTGTTACTTCTCCATTTAATATTCTTTGGTTAAGTATAAACATTAAATCTATAGGTTCACGATCATAATAAATGTAATCTCCTTCTTCGAAATGAAGAATAGGCTTATTTAAATAGGCATAAGATTTTGGCTTTGTAAAGTACGTCCATTGCACTTGAGGATGGTATCTTCTAATGACTTCTGCATAATAAATCCCTATATCCATTGCTATTGCATAGTCCACTTTCGCTAATTCAACTGGATTAGCCAATAAACTCTCTTTTTCATCTTCATAAATATAATCAGGATATTGACTCAATCGTTCTAATTCTCTACCAATCTCTTCTTCTGATAGTTCATAAATCTCCACTTGAGATAAAAACCAACTATAGATATCTATAAGTGATTCGGGAGTGAAATTAAAATCCACTTCTCCATTAGTAACTTTTTTCAAAACTTCAATCCGGTCTGGAATCTGATTAATAAACCACTCGAAGTGAATTTTAGCTTCTTTTTTCGATAAATTCTCAAAGGATTCCACTGTAACCGGTGGTTCCATTAAAGTGTATTCCATGAACTAACCTCCGCTTAAATAGTTACTTATGAATTTGATAAGGAATTTTCTTTTTCTTTAAGTATTCCTTCAAGTTCTTAGTGATACCTATCTTACCAGTTTTGGCACTTTTAAAAAAGTGCCACTTTACGCCTTTAACTCTGCCTTCACTTCTTAACCTGGCATCTTTATCAATTTGTTTTCTCACAAAGTTTGATAAACTTGTATAGCCAACTTTAGATTCGTGTGCAACACCTTTTTTTGAAACATAAGCATCAATTATTCTTTTTTCAAACACATATTTTTTCTTTTTCCTATCGTAAACTTTTACATTTTTAAAAGTTTTATGGCCATTTCCATTAACATGAGCATTTAGATATTTTTCACCTTCTGCACCGGTTTTGAATCCTTTTGCTGGAAGTGTTGGTTTTGGTGTAGATTTTGGTGTTGGTTTTGGCTTTGGTACAATGGAACCACCTCCACCACCGCCTCCAATACGGCCTCCATTAAAACCACCTCTATCCCAAGATTGAGTAGTTATTTTAATATTTTGTAGTTCTTCTTCGCTTAGAGTACCTTCGTATGAACTTTCTTCGACTCCTTGAATTTCTTCAAGTTCTTCCTCAGCATCAGTATCATTATCTTCCTCAATAATCATGCTACTATCTTCTAAATAAGCCTCATCTTCGTCTTGACTGACAGCTTTCACTTGTGGAATAAAACCTGTAACACCTACAAACAATGAAAAAATTAATAGTAAACTTAAAACCTTGTTAGTGATTTTCACCTAATAATCCTCCTATTTATGTAATTTGAAGAAACTTTAGTATAGTGTCTCTTCAAATTTAAATAAATACTTTATAGGATATTTAAGGTAAATTTAAGATTTTATTGTAATATAATAGAATTATTTGGATTCAGAACTTTTTAATAGCAGTATTTAATTCATTGAGGAGACATCATGAAGTAACAACTGAGGGGATACTAATACTAAACGTAAAAAAAGCCCCATCCGGTTAGGGGTGGAGCTATTCATTCAAAAAGTTATCGTTCTATTAAAACGGACTAAGGATCTGTTAGAGGGATCTGTACCTTTACTTAGGTGCACTTGTAATTCGATATCTTTTATCTTATCGTAGTCAACGTCACCTAAAGACCAATAGGAGACGGATTTAAAAGTAGAGTCCTTAGTGTCCATAGTTATATCTTCGGAGTTATAATCGACAAAAACCAGCTCAGACGATCCGAGAGTTTTTGCTGAGTTTACACGTAGTATAAACGTAGCAGGAGAAACTAAATAAGTCTCGTCTTCTGAGGTATTTTTAAAAGATATGCTCAATCCGACCTCACCATCTGAGAAATGTATTTTTTCAATGTTCACATTTATATCTTCTATATTACTTTTATAATCGACGTCCACAGTTTTCAAATCTTTGGGTTTGTCTAAACTTAGAGTCGGAGCCTCATTATCCTCGTAATTGTACTCAATCTCTTCCTTAGATTCACTTACTTTTACGCCTCCGCATCCGGAAAGTGTCGTCAGAATCACAACTAACATCAAAAACCCCACGGAAATTCTATGTATTTTTATATCTTCCGCCTCCCCTCCGCTTCATTATACGTTATTGTTATATAAGATGGATACCTACGTTTACATAAGCAACTGCCAAAGTTTCGCTGAATTTTCCCCGATCTCTTCTAACACTTTTCTTTCAAGGATCATGTGGCGGATCCGTAATTCTATCAATGCTAAGTCCTGTCATGAGCTAAAAAAATGCCCTAGCTTATATTTAACTAGGGCGTTTTTTGCTCTTTTAATTTTTTAAAAATCACAAATTGATATACTCCAAATAGTATGGTTAGGATGATGATTGCAGTAAATATTTGATCGACTGGAAGCAAGAAATATACGACAATAAAAGATAAAAGCAAAACAAAATAACCTATATTGAACGCTTTTTTAAATGTCATCATATTACCTCCTTTTTACAATCATATCACGTTTTACTTAACCTTATAACCAAATTTCCCCTAATTAAAACACAAAAAATGCCCATCCAACAAAGGACAGGGGATTTGCTTATTTCAATGCTTTTTGAAGAGCTGCTTTTGTTTTTGGACCATAGATGCCATCGGCAGCAAGCCCATGCATCGACTGGAATCGCTTGACCGCATTTGCTGTTTTTGGTCCATAATAGCCATCAATCCCGTTGTTTTTTGCGCCTTTGTCGGGGTAGTAATATACAGCAGCTAGAGCTTCTTGCAATGCTTTTACACCCGCGCCCTTTGTCAAAGGTTTTGTTACTTTGATAATGCCAGATGGTAAGTTAAACGACTTTTTAGACGTGCTTTTCTTTGGCTTGGATGACGTATTTTTGACAGGTGTCGCTTTCGTCGGCTTTGCTGTTGCCTTTTTACCTGTATGAGCGGTGGCAATACCTGCCTTGAAGCTGTCCCAGCGATTAAGCAGCTTTCGTGGACATTGTTTACCACTCCATCTTTTATGTGGCACAACGTTTGCCAATGGAATGCCTTGCTCTGTCATCAGCTGGCGAATCAACCACTGAGCATTTTCGACCGCCTTCTCAAAATTGCCGTCTGCATTTTCACAAATTTCAATGCCGATCGACTTCATGTTTCCGGTTCCTCTGCCATCTCCCGCATGCCACCCGTTTTCGTTTAGCGGCAAATGCTGATAGATGACACTATCATCCACAGTAAAATGCCAACTCACCGCTGTACTAGATCGTTTTACGAAAGCTGCGTGACTAGCTGCGTCTGCTCCTTTGGATGTATTTGCGGTGTTGTGGACAGTGATGTATAACGGCTTCATATAGTTGCCAGGGCGGTTCCCGTTGCTCTTTGAAATATAATCTTGAATGATCTTTACCACGTTCATCGTCTCCTTAAATTTTAATTTTGATAATAAAAAAAAGCCGCCTAATGGCAGCCGTTTATTTTGAAAGTCCTTTTTGTTTCAGAATTTCTTTCTGTTGTTTTCCTTTTTCGGTAACATAGTTATTTTTGAACCACGCTAAAAGGGTTGTTACGATTGTAAAGATCATTGAGAAAGCAAGATACAATGTTTCAGCTAATGATGTGATTTGATCTTCTTCAATCGGTAAAACTGGTTTACCGAAAATAATTAAAGTTTGGTTGATCAATGCCATAAAAAGAAGCACTGTGCGAATCACAGTACCTTTGTCGAATGTTTTCATAAATGATTCCTCCTATTTTAAATTCCGTTCAATTTTATCGAGCTTATCAATGACAACGTCGTACTTCTCACTAAACTTTGCTAACACATCATTTTGAGCCTCGATTTGTTCGTTTAGCTTGTTTTCTCGTTCCTTTGTTGTGTTTAATACGTAAAACAGCACCCAACAAAAAAGAACCGCAAAGGGTCCTTGTGTCATCAAATATTGAGCCAAATCCATTTCCACCATACTCACCTACTCCCTCACTTTGTCCACCCCCTTAAAGAAGGCAAAATAAAAAGCCCCTCTAGGCTTTGTACTGTTCTCCTGTTATTTCTTGATAATCCTCTTTGTTAATCCAACCGATTTCTACATAAAAGGCAATGTCTTCAGGACCGTAACACTTCCAATCCCAAAACTGCTTTATATCCGCAACTGTTGGATATATCATGATTTTTCACCACCCTTCAACTCCTGAATCTCAGTCATGAGTTGAGCCAATTGTTTCGCCATTTGTGCTTCACGCAGTTTGGCTGCAGCTGCTTCCTTTGAAAGCTGACTCAACTGTTTTGTTAAGACCGCATTTTGCTGTTTTAACAAATCTATATCATACAGGGGTTGCTCTATTTGTAAGCTATCAATGTATTCCTGGGTTGCCGACTCGCTCCATGTCTTGCTTTTAGGATTGTATTTTGCTTTATACAACCCTTCTTGCGGCTGCTGATCAGTAAAACCCTCTGGAATTTCAGCATCATCCGGTATTTCTGAATCTCCATCAGGTATATACTTAAAATTTTCATCATAGGCGTATATTGGCTTCATAAAATCACTCCTTTGCTTTAAACATGCAATTCACCACGATGAAGTCTTTATTACTCGTGGTATCTTGTATACAAAATCGGCCATCTGTTGCGATATACTGCCTACTAAACTGCGGCCCCTTAAAACCACCAGTGCTTGAAGCTATGCCGACATTATAGAGAGGAAAAGGCGGCTCACATCCTTCTGGCAACGTAAACGCAGGGACTTCTCCCAATGTGCCACCTGCGATGGCTCCTGTAACATGCACAATTCCTAAAGCATCTTTTGCTACTCGTACCCGATAATCATTATTGACCTCAGATTTATAAGTTTTCCACCCGTTCCTGATTGTGGGAAACTTCCAATTGAGTTTTGAGTCTCCACTGGTTGTGATCCTCTCCCACCCTTTGAAACCTTGAGCATGGAATGTTCCTATCCAGGTTATGTTATCAAACGAACGTGTCAAAATGATTCTTTTGTAATTTACACCATCTTGACTATATGCGGTTTCTAAAACCTCGACGTAATAAAAACTCCCATCATTTTGTACAGGAGTATTCAACAATTGCGCTCCCATGTATAACCCTGTCGATAATTTGAATATATCAGTACCATTTGGAACCCTTGCAACTCTTCCATCGTCTGGAGTGAGTTTATAAAGCTGTCCGTTGTTCCATTTAAGTCGTTCGGCAACTGTCGGCAGCTGCGTCCAAGTGATTGATATATGACTAGAATTATAGTAGAAGTAATATGCATTACCTGATGTATCTACCGCAAATCCGGTTCCGATGTTGTTTTGTCCCACAGTTTGAATTCCTCTTAAATAGGCGTTGCTAGGTGCAGGGGAATCCTCTACACCTGGGGATGCAATGAAAGTACAGGTTCCCTTGTCTTTGATCGCATCATAAATATTTTTGTCAGCTGGGACAGAAATCAAGTATTTTCCGTCATCAGCTGTGATTTTATATAGCTGCGATTCATTCCATTTCTTCTTCTCTTCTTCAGATGCATGAGGCTTGGTGTCATCAATATGGCCAATGATCTGATCTAACAGTCCATTGTCGTTTTCAAGCAAGGTTTGGACCATTTCATTGAACAGATCCGCATGAGCCTTGTCACTTGTTTCAAACACTTTAGGAGATTTAATATCCATCGATGAGTACTCCTTTCCTAGTAAATATCATCAATCTCAAAGATGAATTCAATGTCACCATCTTTTTGCTTGTCTGTCATGGTGCGGATGGCCGTAAACTTTCCATCTTCATCAACAAGAGCCAATTCGTTGATGACTTCTCCAGCAAGCTCCCCTTCAGCGATCGTGCAGGTGTAGCGGATTTTTGCTGGTTCCATGAATTCATATGAATCAATTTCTTTTTGAACAAGCTCACTCTTCAATGCTTGCTCAGTTCCATCCAGGGAAATTGGTTTCCCATCCTTGGTCCCACCATTCCCAAAAGCCATCTTAACCACTTTTGTGAGCTTCGTTCCTTCTGCTCTAGCCTTCGCCATTTGTTGGCGAGCATAAAGCGTTGTAACGGTTAATTGATCAGCCATTATGATCCTCCTTTATAAATCTATTTGCTTGGACGTGGCAGCTAGATATTTTGAACCGTCTAGCGGTACCGATCCATCAAGCGTCCAATATTTCTGTTTGATAATGACACTTCCACTCTGGTTATTTGATACATGAGCAGCCATCCGGAATGTCATTTTCTTTTTTTCTTTCCTAACATGATTGAAGCGAGATCGAAGCGTAAGAGCAGCTTGTTGATCCGTTTTATGACGAGCTCCAACCATGACATATCTTGTACGTCCAAGAACTCTCTTTTCTTTTTTGAGCTTCATGGCCATCTTTAGAGATTGTCTGAAGCGTATTGGAATATCTGTTGAGTTACGCGATCCACTCAAATAAAAAGTGCCATTAAGTAAAAACTCTCCATTAAGCAGGATCGGGATGTGATCAAAAAAGCCCACTCTGCTGCGCAGTGTGAGCCTGTTATGATAGTCTTTAATTTCCTTTACATCTGTATGATGTATGCTTGTAAATTTGTAAGCCAAGTGAGCCGGTTTGAGGTTTTCCAGAGTTTCAACGATGTATCTTGTGTTTTGCAGATCATCCAGGTTCACCCGTAAAGAGAAATGATAGCGGCCAGTTGTAAGACGAACCACCGCACTAGGATTCTTCAAGAACCGGTTCACCGCTCTTTCTAGTGATGCATACGTGATCGGTGGGATGTTTGACATGAGATTCAATATACGTGCCCTTCGCAATTCAATCGAGTCACCTGACTCACGCTGCACCTTCAACATTCTTTCCCATCGATTCAGCCCCCACGTGGCAGTGAGCGGAAACAGTTGATCAGTTATATCAAAAATAGAATCATCTAGCCTTTCCATCTCTGGAGCCTCTGATTTCATTAATTCATCAAATTCAGTGATCTCCGTTAGATAGGCAGGGAGATAAGACTTCATTTCATCAAGCTTGCTCAATGACGTTCACCTGCCCTAGACGCGGGATTTCAATGTCTTGGAGGGGCAAGTTTTTGGCTTCGCCGTTTATCAAGACATCCGCATAATCAGAGACACTATCCGCATGATATAAAATGTCATTGATTGCTGACATTCTAATCACATTTTCTTCAAAGGCAAGTGATTTTAGAAGCGCTTTGACCTTCTCTTCAATTTCCTCTTGTGCATCCTCAATGGAGTAATCCATTTTAAGCTCCACAGAGACGGACACCTCAACATCTTTCCACTTGGCGCTTTCAACGGTGGCAGTAGCCCCGATTGGTGCTTGGCCTTCCCCTTCCCCTCGAACCGGATCAATGTATTCTTGAACCTTATTGACGAGCAGATCCGTCGCAACATCAAAATTACCATCTGTGATGACCACTTTCACTGTACCTTCACCATTCCAAAGCGGAAACACCTTCGCCCTGCCAACTCCTTCTACTTCTTCAGCCCACTTTTTATAGTGTGCTTTATTGGCACTGACAGCCTCCCGCCTTGCCCTCATCAAGTACCGCTCATACAGCGCTTCATCGTCTTCTTCCTCTTGACCTGGTATCTTCAATTCCTCGAAAATGACTGATTCTAAACCTGGTATGTTATCAAGCGATAGAAGCGGCAGTTCTGCAAAATTCCCGTTTCCTATAGAACCTGATGTTTCACATTTCAGCGTGCTATCAGATTGATATTGAAAGTACAGATTGTCGATATAGAACCTTGACCCCGTTGGTATTCTAATACCTTCTGGCGAGACTTCAACGGACCATACAGCACTTGTGGCTGCTTTACGTGTGATCCCCACTTCAGCAGCTCGTCTATCTAAGAATTCTCCCTGTGCTGTATCCGCAAAGACAAGATCGAATACCTGATCTAGCCATATATAAGATTGAGCAAGTTCCGCAGCTGCAGGAGCCAATGCGTTCCATATGACGCTGTTTTCTCTTTTATCTATGTCATCAGGTATTCTTTCCAGCATTCTTTCCATTAAGGCTTCATAAGACTGTTCCTCAAACATCTTCGCCAATCACCTCCTCGATCTCCAAGGTTCCTTCATCTGTCACCACGTCAAATATCACCTTAAAGGCTGCACCCTCTTTAGTGATCTCAAAATCTTGCACACTTTCAATTCTCTCATCAACAAGAAGTGCTTCTTCAATTAGACGCGGAATCTCCATCTCCTTGTATTCGTCCGTTGATTCTTCATCAGACACAGCTTCTTGAACTTCACATCCTACGTCATGGCTATAAACAGCATGCGAATATCGTTCAGTTCTTAGAGCCATATAGACAAATTGGCGAATGGCATCGAGACCATTAATCTTTTCATTGGTTAAACGGCCAGACTCAAAGTCGATTCGGTAGGTAGTCGAAGGTTCAACAATATCATCTTCATCTTCCTCAAAATCTTCAATTTCTTCTTCTGGAGAGAGTGCCATCATGAACCACCTCCTACTACTTTATCTAAGATGTAAAACGTCTGTCCTCCTGTCATCGCAAGGACCATGACACTATCGCCTTCTTGTAGCTCATCATCTTCTCCCTCGTCTAAGCGGGCTGGCCAGATGAGAAGTTCTTCTGGAATGATGAGTTTGTCATTCTCATTGAGTCGAACACTAAGAGGGGAAACAGACACCACATCACCAAGTATCAAATCAGTTGGCGATTGTGCATCCACAGCATTGACGGCCAATCGTTTAATTGCCTCGCTTAGTTTCATGACTGGTTCCCCGTTGGGATTGTATTCTTTTCAACAACATCAATCGTCATGGTGTGTTTTGTTCCTTTGAATTCATGGCTATCCTGGTCGATCCAGTACGTTTTTTTGATGCCAATATCCGGAATGATGATCCGGACAGGCATGCCGCTTTGTAATCCAGAAATACCTAGAGCTTGGATGCTTTTCAGCTCTTTTTTCACGCCTTTCTTTTGAGCCAGTCGGACATCCGCTCTCTTTTGCAGCTGTGCTTTGTTGATCTCTCCTGACACTCTTTCAACGTGCTGAAGAATTCCATATTTGCTTCTGCCAGAACTATCATTCGCCACAGCCAACATTTCAATTTCTTTCTTTTGAGTGACAGTTTTCGGCTTCGTGGTAATAGTCGTCTTCTTATCTTTCTTTTTTTCCTTCTTAAGCACCTTAATTTTTTCTACTCGTGTGGCTCTCATCTTCACACGCGTGGCCGTTTCCTCAATCGAGGTGCTGTACTGATAATCAATGAGATTCACACCTGATTCAATGACCCACACGTCCTCTGGATCGGGCCAAGCTCTCAGCCCCATCTTGCCTTTAGCAGAATAGATTTGATAGTTACGCCCTGTTTGCTTCTTTGTTTCTCTGAGAGCCTGCAAGATGATGTCATACAGGCTTGTATCGTTTTTGAATACAAGTGATTTAATGACATGGCCAGTGTTAGCGATCGACGTCATAGGGATCTGAAAATCTTGACCAAGCCGCTTCATTATTTGATCAGCCCGCTTGTTTGCAAATACATACACATCCTGGTTCTTCACCAAATACTGAAGCATGTCATAAGCAGTAAAAGTGAGCTTTTCATCTTTGGGCGTTCTTGCAAACACCGTTCCTCGAAAGAGTTCTTTTCCTTTCCATTTGAAAAGAACAGTGTCACCCTCTTTGATGCTGTAATACTTTTGACTTCCTTGTTTTGTAACGATCGTTGCTTGTATTGAGCGGGGGGCCTGATACCTTTGCCCCCGAAGTGTCACACTTTCTGTCACAAGCTCGTACATGGTGCCGCTTCTGATGGCAAAAAGCTCAATCAATGTCAGCCCCCCTATTGTGGTATTTTTAATTTTTGACCAGGGAAAATCCAATGCCCTGGTTGTCTGATATTGCGCCTACTCCGCTTGATCATCGCGGCTTTATTCGCATTCCAAATGCGGCGCCATTTTGTGCTATCACCATAGAAGCGACCAGAAATATCCCACAAGGTATCACCCTTTTTAACGGTGTACACTTTTGGTGCGCCTTTTGAGCTGCGTTTTTTGCTGATCTTTTTGGCTTTCCGTTTAATTTTTTTAGGTGATGCGGTTTTGTATTCTTTCAGCTGCAGCGTGAATTCACGATCGCCGACGTCATACGTACCTTCATTGTGATTGAAACTTTCTATGCTGCATTGCATATTTATTTTGGTCCCTGTGACAATAAAGCGTACAGGCTTTTTTGATTTCATGAACCTCTCTATTTTGGCGATCGCATTCTCAGGTGATGGAATGCTTTTATATTCAGCAATCGGTGTATACTTCTTGGGAAAAAAGGCTGTAAATGAAATTTGGCGAGCCCCTGGTACATCCAAGAATGTGAGCTCGCCAAATTTTGATACTTTGATAGATTCATTTTGTACGTTGTTGTTCAGTTCAAGTTTTTCAGGAAGAACAGGGAATCGCAGTTTGTCCTTCCCCTGCGAAATCCATAATTGATATTTTGATTTAGCCATCGATCACGACTCCCTTCGTTCCTGTGTTGATTTCATTTTCTAATTCATCAACCAACATCTGTTTGATCTTTTCAACAAGTGAATCTTCATCTTGTCCATTATGGAAGTGCTGATCACCATTAATATTAATTGTGATCGGTTTTGAACCACCCGAAGCAGACGGTCCATTCATTGTGCCAGTTGTTACTGTTTGCACCTGACCTTGTGAAAGCTCAGATGATGCAGCGGTGGTCGGATCATAAACATCCATTCCAAGTGCCTGTGCAGCTTGCGCCAACAAGTAACGGCCACGAATACCACGCTCTTCAGGAATAATCCATTCACGCTTGTTTCCCTCACCTACTCTGGCGATTTGCTCTTGCGTGATTAGACCACCGTTTGCATAACCCTTATATGGTCCACCGTTGCTGATACTTCTCAATCCAGGCGTATTGTACACATTCCCATATCTGCCTTTGATGTAGTTGATAGCAGCTGCAGCATTATGGATTGGGTTCCAGATGTCGTTCATGCCGCTTGCCTTATTAGAATTAAAGGTCGGATCAATGGTCTGCATCAATCCTTTAGACGGCGTTCCTCTCTTGGCGTTTGAATCCCATAGGTTGATCGCTTTCGGGTTTCCACGTGACTCATTCTGCGCGATCGTCATCAAACCAGGTAGCCAGCTCATCGATGTGCCTGTTGCCATTAAAGCAGCCATGAGCCATTGTTGAACACTTAGGTTAGATGCACCCATGCCGCTAAATGCAGCGATTAAAGAACCGGCTTGATTCTCTGCGAATTTCTTCACATCAACTGAATCAAGACCTTTGACGACACCGATCGATGCAAATTTCCCAAGACTCATCATGACACGTGAAGGAGAATGAATGTCTAGTTCTTCTCTAAATGCCTGCTCTACTTTCTTCGCCATGTCCTTGGCTGCTTGTGTCACTTCGCTTCCTTTGGAACGCATGCCGCTGTTAAATGCGTCAATTAGTCCAGCTCCCCAGGTAGGTGACTCTTGTCGAGCATTCAAGAAAGGCTGCCTAACATTTTGATCTAAGAATTGACCTGTGCCAGTTGGTGTCATGTTTTGACCTGCAGCAAAGCCAGTGACAGTTTGCACACCATAAAGCGGTGTTGATGCTTGAATTTGAGTAAATGGTTGCTTGATATTGGCTTGCTTCCACTGTTCAAGTGAAACAACTTTGCTGTTTAACCCTTTTTCAAAGTCAGTGCTAAACTGTTCCCCGTATTTTGATGCGTTGCCTGCGTCCCCAATTGATACCGATCCACTTGCAGAAGCGGGAACTGCTGAAGCTGCTGCCGGTCTCATTGGAGACGTTGAGCTTGCTGGAGAAGTTGGTGATGCACCGTTTGGCATAACAGACATTCCAAGGTGAGAAGCAGCCTGAGCAAGTAACATTTTCCCTCGCCCTTTGTTATTTTCAGTCGGAATAACAAACTCCTTTCCCGCTTCTCCTATCCACGAGAGTGTTGGCTTTGTGATATAACCACCGGTGGCGTTTCTTTCTTCTTTCTTCCCTTTAGGTTTCCAACCTGTCTTTTCTTCACCTTTACTTTCAAAGAATTTAAACGCCTTCCCACTAACTTCTTTAATTTTACCGACTACATTACCCACAACACCAAAGATGCCATCCCATGTCTCTTTTAAAGTTGCTGCAAAATTTTGCAACGGGGAAAACACATATTTTTCAAACCATCCACTTACCCCTTTCCATATTCCCTTGATCGTTTTCCATGCTTCATCAAATTTTGTTGACACGAATACAATCGCTGGCTCAGCATACTTTTTATATGGCTGCCATACATACTCATCAAACCAGCCAGCCAGCACCACCCATGATGTTTTAATCCAGTTCCAAGTGCTTTTAAACAGGTTCCAAATAAACATGATAGCTGGCAATCCAACATTGATGAAAGGCTGCCATACGAAGGTATCAAACCATACCGCAAATGTACCCCATACGAATTGAACCCAATTCCAGAACTCGGTTAGTTTATTCCACACCCCTACAATAGCTTCAATCGCCACTGATCCAAATGGTTCCCATACATAAGTCATGAACCATGCCGAGAAAACGGACCAGGTGATTTTTATCCATTCCCATAATTCGGTGATCTTGTTCCACACAAGAGTGATTGCCACAACCGCAATTTGTCCGTAAGGAGTCCATACGTTGTCCATGAACCATGTCGATGCAGCTCCCCATACGGTACTAATCACTTCCCACGCAACGACAAAAACACCAACTACAAAGTTGATGATTGGTACTGCAAAGTTATAAATAGGCAGCCACACGTTATTATTGAACCATGAAGAAAGCTGACTCCATTTCTCTGTGATCCAGTTCCATGTGTCATTGAAAAACGTTGTGATGGGTGTTAGCACATTATCATTGAACCAACCGGAAACGGTGGACCATGTGTCTTTAATCCACTGAACTGCATTCTCTGCACCTTTGACACGCTCATCCCATTTCTTCTTGATGGTACCGTCATCAAACATCTTACCGATCCAGTTACCGAGATCACCGCCAAAGATGCTGCCTAATACTCCCCCGATCGCTGTTCCGATTCCAGGGGCGATCAATGTACCTAGTGCAGCACCACCGATACCACCGCCTAGATTCCCAGCAAAACCACCGATCTTTTCACCTTTGTTGTCATTATTCATACCAATAAGTTCTGTGGCTGCAATCAGTGTACCGAGAATAGGGATACGTTTTCCGATGCTCTTTGCACCTTTCCCGATGCTACCTAAAAATCCACCGCCGCGCCCTTGGTTTGGCGTTGTTGGTCGTACTGGCTCCCCTCTATTGATCCAAGGCTGACGATATTCAGGAGTTCGTGGGTTCCTCGGCGGTCGCCCTGATCCTCCAGCTCCGCCGATTACACCACCGCTCGTTCCTGCTCCCATTCCTCCTCTTAAACCTTTGCCCCATTTGTAGGCAGCAAAAGCGCCAGAAAGAATGGATTTAAGCGGCTTTAATAAAGTGGCCACTTTTCCTAAGAACGCAAGCGCAAACGCATTGGCAATCAAAGCACCAGCAATTGATCCTTCTCCAGTTAGGGCATTCCAGTTGATCTCGCCAATCTTCTTGGCGATTCGAATACCCAATTGCACAGGATCAAGAGCTTCTAAAAAGGATTCAATGAATATCTTTCCTGCTTTGGCTCCTGCATCAGTGAAACTGTCCTCGGATGATTTGTCATCAATACCAAGTAGACCATTGATCACACCGTTTATGATGCCACCGTAAGTCTTACCGACATTTTCAGCCATCTTAAAAAGACCTGGTTTCCCAGTCTTTTCCCACCACGCTCCAAAAACGTCTTTTGTATTATCAAGGACAAGCTTCCACCGAGTTTCAAAGTCCATTTCCCTGTATTTTTCTAGCTGTTCAAAGTGCTTTTTTAATTTGGGATTATCCTTAAATTTCACTTTGAGTTCTTGTGTCTGCTTTTTGGTTAATTTCTCACCAGGAAACAGAATTTTAAATTGATCACCAATGAATCCGAAAACACTCTTTGTCGGATCAAGGAAGCTGTTAGCAAATTTCTTGCCCGCCTTTTCAGCTTTATTGGAAAGATCGGTCAGTACAAAGGAGTATTCCCCACGCCATGTTCTGAACGCTTCGAGAGCGGGTTGGAACGCAGCTGCAAGTCCTTTACCCCAAGGCATCAAAATAGAGTTGTTGATGAATGATTTGACACCTAAGAATAAGTTGGCTAGGTTGTCCGACATTTTGATCATCATGTCGTTGTATTTGCCAAACTCTTTTGTTACTTCCGGCCAAGTTTTATTTATGTCCTTGCCGCTCTTTGCAAGTTTTTCGAGCTTACCTCTGGCATCACCAGAGATCGCCCCCATTTCTTGCAGCGCTGCCGTTGCGTCACCGATAGGACGCCCCGATTTAATGCCGTCATATAAACGCCCCATCCATAGCGCAACTTCGGAAAACGGTCGTTGAACACCTGCAGCAACATCCCCGACTAGCTTCATGCCTTCGGTCGTAGAAAGGGCATTGCCCGTAAATACTTGGAGGACGCGAGATGACTCGAAAATCTCATCACGAGTAAATGGCGTTTGACCAGCAAAGGCTGTCAGCTCGTCCAATCGTGCATCTGCTTTCCCTCTGCTGCCTAAGAGAGTTTCAAACGCAGTGGTCATGTTCTGTCGATCCGCTACCATTTTGAGCGGCACGACAATACCGCCCGTTGCACCGGCTCCGACTCCAAGCAAACCAAGTGTACTGGTGACAGCAGACACGATCCCTCTCAATGGCTTTGTGATAAGATCAAGAACCTTGATTGTGGTTGTGTAAGTCCGTCCCAAATGGGTATTTGCAAATGAGACAGCTCCACGTACTGGAGCCGTAAAACGATCGATCGCATTGATTGCTACCCTGTATTCAGTACCGAGGGTA
The DNA here is from genome assembly GCF_051488405.1 of Bacillus sp. RK1064. Lineage (NCBI taxonomy): Bacteria > Bacillati > Bacillota > Bacilli > Caryophanales > Bacillaceae > Bacillus > Bacillus sp. RK1064. The sequence continues at coordinate 35,144 of NZ_JBPSCZ010000002.1, read as the reverse complement.
TTCCGAGTATACGACGCTATACGGCTTACCGTGCGCCGGACCATATCAACGGCTCTAATTGTATAGCTGTAGCCTCGACCAAGTTGACGTGCTGCATAGGATGCAATACGTTTGATTCCCGCCGTTGCCCGATCATAGACCGTTATGGCAAACCGTTCTACTTTGCCAAAGTTACGGTTGATATAACGACGCAGCCTGACAAGCCCTGGTGTTGCCTGATCTTTAATGCGCATCAGCACACTATGAGTACGCGGCATCTTGCGTTGTAAGAAACCATTGAACTTTCGTAGTGCTTTTGTGGCCAGATCATTGACATCAAGAGTCAGCTGATAAGTTCGAGCAAGATCACGCAATACAAACCGCTGCACACGTCTTAATGCAATCGTGGCATTGTCCCTGATCCTTAAAGTGATTGGCCGCTCTGATCTGCGACGCAATCTATCAAGCCTCTCCATATCTCCTCTAATCAAACGCAATTTACGCGTGATCCGGTCTTGTAAATCAAACCGAGCTGTCAAATGAGCCATGTCTTATCCCCCTTTCTTTGATTCTTTTTCTAATACTTCGAGTTTGTGGGCTATCAACCCAAACAAAAAGGCCTTGAATGGCCTTGGCGCTTCATAGACCTCTATGAGTTCAGACGGGGAGTAATGAAGCTCATGCATGCAGTAATACAGATACACAGCCTCTTTGTTCCCGTCTTTTATTAGTTTTTTGCTTCAGTTTCAAGGTCCTCAATTTCATCTTCAAACCCATTGACCTCAATTGCTTTGTTTAACCAGTTCGCATATTCACCGCCGACAGACAGGACACGCTTTGCCACTTCGACTGGATCTTGTGTGCTGTATGCCTCACGCAATTCCTTTGATTTGAAATCAGGGTAAATGGTTGATTCAACCGCAATACGTGCATAGAAGCGTTGGGAATCCAAGTCTTTCACACGTCCGCGACCTTTGACATTCTTGTAAGTTGTGTTTTCTTTCTCCAGTTCATCAATACGTTCAGTTGTAATGGCTTTGAATACGAATGGAATCACTTCACCCTTTTTATCAACAAAGCGCTTTGAAATGATTGATTTGATTTCTTCTGTTTCAGCTGTTTGTCCTGGCATAAAGAATGAAAGATCATATACGTTATTTGTTTGTTTTTCACTCATGTTTAAAAACTCCCTTTGATTTGTTTTTTTGAATGCAAAAAAGCACATCCATTTTTTGAATGTGCTTTCCAATCTTTTCATGTATAATATAACTCGTACAATTGAATGGCTTTGCTCAAGGGTGTCTGGCTCATCCCCCATAGGAAGGGGGTGATGCCAATGTCAACATTTGAAGCGATTTCCCTAATGCTTTTATTCGGGATGTTTATCTTTACTTTGTTGACGTATATAGACAAAAAATAGACTCCCCTTGAGCTGTGGAAGGTTAAAGGGAAGTCTACCTAAAGAACCTATACGATAAGCCAGCCCCTTGAGGGCCTCATTGTACATTGCCGGGATGTTGTAGCATCCTGGCTTCTTTTTTGTGTGTTAGTGATACACTAACACACAACCTTTGTTTATAGTATATCAAGCTCTTTTAATTATAACAAATTTGTACAAAGAAATTTAAAACAGAATATCGTTCGATACTATTCTATACAGTGACATTCTAATTTATTCACAATAACCAGCTACTCAATTAAAGAGCAGCTAGTTACACTGTCTTAGGGGATCTTTCCTCACTATATGCCAATACCATTAAAAAGAATCCTTTAACTTCTCAGGAAGATCGAAGTCCTCAAACGTGAAAGGAACCTCTTCTTCCAGTGCTTCTGAATCCACATCAAGCCCCGCGATCTTTGCAGAATCAAAGTTCACATCAAACAATGTGACACGCTCTGTGCCGCGGCCGGATGATTTGTCATCCAGTACAGCTTGAATGGTGAAGTACGGATCTTGTCCCTTCTTCACGTAATTTAACATCAACTGAACAAAACGTGATGTGACTTTATAAAAAGTCGCTGTGCCAGTACCATTCGCACCGGTTGTCTTGTGACCGGTCATACGACGTCCCATGACATTGACCTCTGATTTATTTTTCTCCACGTTTGCTTCAAACGTTTTGATGAACGCCATTTCCTCACCATCGAGGAAAAGACGCCCTTCCTTACCTGAAATGGTATTCTGCGCTTTAAAAGCCATCTTATTTCACCTCTACATTGAAATAGAATTTTTCAGCTGCATCAACAGGTTGAACAGCTAGGTCAATCAAGAAACCGTCACGATCTTCATTTAAAGCGATCGTGATGTCTGTTTCAGAGTCAAAGCCAGTGATTCCAGATCCATCTTGCAGCTGCGTTAGATATTGCGTGATTAGTGTTTTCACCAGCTGCAGCCCATCATCAGATGCCGGAATGTCATTGCCATTTGCTTTGCGTAACTTAATCAGATTCTTCAATTCACGTGTGAGATCGTTGTTGATCGCATCAAGCACTCGGATGATCTTATTTTTCCCGAATGTCTTGTTCTTCTCGGTTGTGTAGCTTGTCAGAGAGTTGATATCTTTCTCAACGCTTACTGTGCGATCACGCGCATCAAACGTAAACAAGAATTCGCCTTGTGATAAGCGGTATTCCACTTGGTCATTATCAAGACGCTCTAACGTATCCACAGCCCCTTCATATTCAACAAAGGTTAATGACTGATTGAAGTTTGCTCCTGCAGATGCACCAGCCACCCATGCCGTTGCTTTGGCTGGTGTGATCTCTGTGCCGTCTTCTAGCAGAACGCCGCTTGTGACATTGATAATTCCTTCATGATCAGCTGCGTAGTTCGGTAAAACACCTTGCACTTTACGACCTTGGTCATCACGCAAACGCTTGACGAAGGCCACAAATGTCGCTTTTAACTGCTCACTAGTGTTATTAGGCAGCGCAATCACGTCAAAGTATTCTGTCTCAGCTGCTTCAAGAAATGCTGTGTAATCTGCCACGCTTGGCACACCGTTTTTTCCACCGCTTAGTGTTACGCCAGCTGTGATTGTCACTTCACCTTCACCTGAAAATTGAACGTATTTATTTTGCTTCAGCTCTTTGACATCAGTGACAACCTGCTTATCAACAATGTCTGTACCAACGTAAGTCACCACATCACGCTTGGAGCTATCCAATACGTTTTCAGTGACTTGGATTGTCACCTCATTACCTTTCTGTCCACCATAATTGGCAAGAACGTTGAAATTCTCGCTGATCTGAGCCTTTGCAGGTTCTCCCTCATTCAAGCGATACAAAAGAACCGTTTGTGCTTTTTTCTTCGCTTCTCGGAAAAGAAGAAGCGACTTGTCATCGATGTTTAATCCGACTTTTTTATTTAAGTCCTCGATGCCTGAGATAGAGATAAACGTCTTAGGCTCTCCCCAACTCATTGTGATTGGGAGTGCAACGGTGCCGCGATCACCTAACGTGATACGCTGCTGTGCTGTGGTTTTGAAATTGAAATAGATACCAGGGCGCTTTTTCTCTGTACCTGGTGTAAAAGTACCTCCATTCATGCTTAAACCTCCTTAGACAAAAAAGCATCAATCTGCTTCTTTGCTTCTGTTTTTGTAATTGGTTGATCTTTGATATAAAAAAGAGCACCCTCAAGGATTTCAGGCTTCACGCCAAACAATTCCTTGCTGTGCTCTTTCAAGGCTTCAAATGCGAACCCTGGTTCCTTTGGAATAACCAGTGTCACTTTTTCTTCTTTCACCGGCTCGCTTTTATTCTTTGCCACTTTTTATCACCCCATCTGAAAAATTTATGTCGTCTAGGCTTGGTTGCTCATCTCGCTTGTACCAATAGGCGCTATCCCATGTGAGGACAATTGTTGCCACACCTTGATCACCATTCCTAGTTTCTGCCCTCTTAATGCGAACATAATCATCAAGCGGTTCACCTTCTTCACTGACCATCTGAATGATATTCCGATCAGCTGACAAGGCATCTACAATCGATTCAGCTGCATCATGAGCCTGCCCCGATTCCTTGTGAAACACTTTAATATGCAGCGTGTAGGTTTTAAGAAACGTTGAAACAGTATCGTTTCTTGTATTGACCCATGCGGCAGGAAAGTACATCGATGGGACTTGAAATTGTTCAGGAATTTCCTTTTCGTAGACTTTCACAGGAAACCGCTTATAACAATAATTCATGATGGCGCCGACTTCTTGATTCATCTAATCACCGCCCGAATTGTTGATCAATCCATTGCTGCAGCTTGCGGTCCAATGATTGTTCAAACATCTGTTCAAAGATAGCCAACGCATTGTCCCAATAGCCGCTCCCCTCAACCCATTGAAATTTCAAGAGCATACCTGTTTCAGCGTTTGGATCATATTCAAAGCGGTCGCCTACCCACCTGCCAGGAACCCATCGTCTATCCTGATTCTTGGAGGGATCAATGGTAAAATGACCATCGTTTGTGTATGATGCGTATTCTAAGTTGGTCCCAACATCCAACGTCAGACCGCCACTGCTCATCGAAAAGACGTTTTCTTGGTCGCCTTTTTGGAATGAGTTGAGCAAACGACGAGCATCCACCGTTTTTGTACGGATAATTTCATCTTGAACAATATCTAGGAACTCATAGCCCATTCCTTCGAGCCACTCTTCATATTCAGCTTGCAAGCCGCCATTCACTGCTGCATTCAAGTCCTCTATGAATTGATCAAGACCATCAATCCTCATAGGCTTTCACTCCTCATCGCTACCACCTCAATATGATGGTTTTTGATCCGTCTGGGCTTTTGTAGTTTCAATGTCACACCTTCCCATACCACTTTATCGTTCAGGCGGACATCGGTATTACCAGGAAAATGAACAAGGTACGATTGATGAATGGTTGCGTTTGGCTCCTGCTGTGTGATGGATTGGTTTTTCTCCGTAAAATAACATGGCTGCGCAACTTGATCAGGCTCATCAGGATATGAAAAGACCGGCTGCGCATCTTGGACAGGTATTCCATAGAGATTGCCTGTTTTTTGTTCTTCCTGCAGGTGATATATGTCGCATCGATCCGTTAATAATGATTGATAGCTCATAGCGATCTCAACCTTAATTTGACACTGCCTGGATCTTCTGGCGCTACTACCGGCTCAATGAAATCTATCAACAGGTTATACACATCTGGTTTTGAAATGGCGTTACCATCTGCCAAAGTATATGAATAGTCGCCAATCTTTTCAGATTTATAACCCTTTATGATTGATTCATCCCCGTTGATCAGCGCGAAGAACTGCGCCATTTTAATCAATGCGATCTTCGCCTTTTCAGGAAGCGGCTGATATTTTTCACTTGTGAAATCATGACCTACGATCTTAAATACCTCAGCTTCAGCCTCAATGATGTCACTGATTAAGAGTTCGTCAGAGCGGTTTTGCACGCTCTCGAATACTGTATACGCCCTAACATCTTCAGGAGAGATCAGCATCAGCCTTACTCTCCTGCTTTTTCTTGCTGCTGTTGATTTTCAAGGATGAAGGCAATTCTTTCACTTTCATTCTTGAACTCAGACGGATCGCCGCCAAGATCAACAATAACGGCTTCTTGTCCATCTTTCTTCATATCCTTCAATTCAGTTTCAGTGTAGATTTTTGCTTCTTGTGACGGTTCTTCTTCCTCTTTTGACTCTTCTTCCTCTTCGGACGGCTTTTCTTTTGGTTGATCATCTGTTTTAGGATCATCAGTAGGAGCTTTCACTTCTGTACAATTGAAAAACTCATTGCCATTGAGATATTGAAAGACCTTTTTCTCAATCTCTTTTTCCTGATTTAAAAGAAAGACATGACCCATAACAGAGTATGTCTTTCCCTTGATCAATTCAGCTGTATACATATTGATCACTCCTTGACCTTGATGATCTTAGCAACAGCATCCTCTTCCTCAAATTTGCTGTCTAGCTTCGCAGTCAACACAATGATGAATTTACGTCTACGGATGTCCTTATCAACCTCAATACGAATATTGCGAGAGAAGCCAAGAATAATGTTTTTCGGATGAGTCAATAAGATGTCCGATACATCTGTGCCATCCTCTCCCATTCCATACGGCTGTATGTTTGCAATACCTTTTACCGGCACACCGAATGCAGAAGAAAGTCCACCTTGTACAGCTGCATCCCCTAGATTCGTTTGACGATCTGCCACTTTGTCTTTCCACTCGACTTCTTGGCCAGGAGACGTATAGAAACGGAATTCTTGCGGAATACGCAGATATTTTGCCGGAACCGCTTTGTATCCTTGTTTGAATACTTGGCGTGTAAGTGGTTCACCAGCAACATCTACGATATGAGATTCAGCCTGTTTACGAATACCATCAAGTTGTGCTAGATATGCATCACTAGATTTCGTATCACCATTCAAAATCAATTCTTCAATATCAACTGCCGCTCGTTCCGCCAGCATTTGCATGATGGTATTTTGTAAATTATCACCCTCGATGTTATTTTCAAGCGTGTCATATGTGATGTTTACTTCAGCAATGACTTCTTTTGCATTAAGCTCCACAGTGCTTGTTGTTGGCGCAGTCTTTTGTTCATTAGTTAAACCTACACCTTCTTGACCAGGACGAAGAATCCGCTGACCAAAACCGATTTTTTCAATTTTTTGCGCATCACTATCCATTGGAATGACACGTGCATCTTGCAGCAGTGTTGGTGCATTTTGCACCATACGAATAAATGTGCTAGATTGGGTCGGATTCATGAGACCGCCTGTCTTTAAAGTACCAAGCGTCACTTCCGCTTTGTTAATTACCTCTTGATTTCTCACTCTAGTTCCTCCTTTTTCTCGGCTTAAAGCAAGCCGCCCCATACCGTTTCAGATTTTTGTAAGTCTTGTTGTTGTGCATCCCCTACTCCATTACCTTGCGGACGTGCTTTTTCAAGCGCTTCGACTCTTTCAACAACTGGAGCCAATGCCTTTTCTACAGCTGCGGCCATTTCTTTTGCGACCTCTTCATCAATTTGTTTTTCTTGCGGATCAGGCTGACCTTCGCCTTCTCCCTTCTCAAGGTCATCCAGACGTTTTACAACTGGTGCGATTGTTTCATCTAGCATCTTTTGCAGTTCTTCTTTGTTCACTTCTTCTTCCTCCTTCTTTTCCGCTTGACTCAACAGATTGTCGATAGCGGCTCTTGCATTTTTTAGCTCATTCAGATTAGCAGCTGAAAACTTTTTACCTGCTTTTGCGACAGCTTCAGGTGGATCAGTTTGGATCCCAGCCAAGTCATCAGTAAGCAGAATCTCTTGTGTGATTTCCACAAAGTCTCCCAGTGCAGCCCTCACCTTTTCAGGATCAGTCTCCAAGTCTCCATCGTCGTAAGAGTCCCATTTATACAAAACAGAATTCAGGGCATCTTGTGCCGCCCAAAACTCACGACGCATGCGGCCTTTGTCGTATCTGTTCTTTACTTCTCCTTTTGATAAAAAGAAGTTTTTGAGCAAAGAAAAAAGCCCCTTCTCTTCAGAAGCTGGCTCACGCTCTTGTTTTCCTATGTCTGCTGTACCGGCCATTGAATATCCGGTGATCTCGCCCTTTTGAATCTGTTCCCAGATTTCATCGGAAGCCTTTGTCACAAGGACCCACGATCCTTTCTTGATAACCTCATCGCCCATTTCAAAATCAGACGGAGCAATGTACGATTCAACGACTTCCCCAACACCGCCTTGGAAGTCGTGCTGCTTGTCGATCTCACGTGCATCCTTCAGGAACCCATGAGCGGCTTTCTCAATCTCTTCCGGCGTCATGTAATCTCCATGTGCATCCGCAACGTTTGGTTCGTATACAATTCCATATACAAGACGCTGCGCATCATCAGCCTTCGAAATGACCTTGATTTCTTTCTGAAAGTCACTTTCTTTTTCTGATTTCATAAAAAAGAACTGCTTTTGATTAGCAGCCTTGTCTACGTACGAAACATGTGTGATTTTTGCATTTATCAATTCGCGTGGCAATTTATTCACCTCCTTTCATAATTACTCTCTAACATAGAATTTAGATTATAACTCTAACATTGAAGAACCTATTCCAAAAATTAATATTTCTAAGGGAAATAACATCTTCAAACTCATCTTCAAGAGAATCTATTAGTTTATTTGAATTAGCTAAAAAGTCATCTAATTTCAGCAATAGATCAACACACTTTTTCAATTTAGGATGCTCTGAATTATATTTGATTTCAAAATCATCATAATCAACACTTAACAATTGACTTGCACTTAGCTCCTTTATTTTATCAGGATTACTTATCCAAAACTCTTCATCTTTATTAAAATTTTCATGGTATATAGCTGATATTACAATTAGGTCTATTTTCTTTAAATAAGATCTAATTTTGCTTATATGATTCTCAAATGTTTGTTTATCACTATTTCCTTGCAACTCATATTTTAAGACTTCTTTTGAATCTTTAGTTAGTTTTAAATCTTCAATCGCTTTTTCTAACATTACAACTTTAGTTTCTTGCTCATTAATATAATTCTGGGCTTCTTCAAATTGGTTTTTTAATTGTGTAAATTCCTCAACACTTGGCATTTCTTCTGTGTTTTCATTATCTTTTATTGCATTTAATAACATAGTAGCTTTAGAATTTAGCTGCGCAGAATGAAAAGGGTTAATCCAGTTCATTTTGAAAAATTCATCTGCCAATTGATTAATGCTTGAGAGTTCGCTAACTTTTATTGATTGCCTTCCATGGAAAGGCGTACTATTTAAGACATGGTAATCAAGCTGATCTAGCAATAAAGGATACACTTTTTTTCCTAAAGCCCATGCTGCACCAAGCTCTGCAAGACAGTAGTTGCTCTTAAGAAACTTCTTTGTTATTAAAAAAATAACCACTTCAGAATTTTGCAAGTTCTCTAAAATTTCATCATTAAAATGCTCTCCTATATGAAGAGTACCTTGAACGGAAGTACAGTATATCTGTTCTTTTGGGATTCCTAGAGCTAATCTTAGAAACTGTTCGTTAAAACATTCTACGATTTCTGGATCATTAGTAGAGTGACTCACAAAAAATTTTGTCATATCATAAATCTCCTAATCTAAAAGTTATGATATGAATTTACTACAAAAAACCATGTATTGTAAACTTCTTTCTAATTTTTTCTTTTTCAACAGCTGATAAACCCAAAATGACTGGATCAACCACAGGCCCAACCGCACAATGACAGTTCACGCGCTCTTTGGAAGAAAGCTTGGTATCTCTCGGAAACATGCACTGCTCTCCGCTTCCTGGTATTTCAAATTCTTCATCGAGAGGAATAATCGTGCCGTCCAGCTGCACATGACTTTCTCTGGACTGATTCTTTTTTCCGCCGCTGTGCTTCCATCGCTTTCCCGTTACCGCCGGGGATTGGACATAAGATTCATGTTGAGCGACGGAAGAAGCGGTCAACACTTCAGTTACAGCTGTCACACGTGCACGCTTTCGGCTGAATTCAGGAAGGTCCTTTAGCTCTAGTTCAATTTCTTGAATAGAGCGGCCTTCTTTGATGCCCTCTTTCAACGTTTGTTCAATCGCTGTATGAGTATTCAACTGCATCAGCTGCGCCAATTCCTGCGACCATGATTCAAGCCACTCAGCGGTTCTTTCAGATAACACCTTGAACGGAATATCTGCATCGATGGAATGCATAATCTTCTCGGCCAGCTGCGTGACGGTCAGCTTCAAGAAAATGGCCGTTTCTTTTCCAAACAGCTCCGCAAATTCATCAGCTGCAAACAAATCATTTTGGAAGAACGCTAGAATTGATTCTAACGTCTCCGAATCATCCTTGGATATAAAACCATTCAGAGCGTTCAAAAATGTCCTGCGTTGCAATCTGAACAATTTAGCGGTGATTTTTTCGTATTCCTCCACTAAAGATGGAATGTCTTGTAGTTCAGGGAAATCAGCCACCGCCTCTTTGAGTTCCTCAACCTCATCTGCTTCCGCTTTTTGCACAAAGGTATTGATGTTTTTTATCAGCTGATCAATCTTGCTCATTTGCGGATCTCCTCTAGTTCATCCCTAAGGTCTTTGAGGATCGATACCAATTCATTCTGAGAACCTGCTGACTTTTGAAAAACAGTATCAAGCAAGCTAGTTGATGCCTTTGGCTTAGCCTCAATTGGTCGGTGATATTCTTCCTCTGGCCATTCTTCAAGAGTCTTACCAAGAATACGCCCAGCCAGATCACGCAGGTCGTTTGGCGAAACCGCTCCTGCTTGAATAAACGGCGTAAGAACCTTTGCGATTTCGAGCGGATCACGAAAGTCAGGACCATTTAATATGAGTCGCACATGCCAGAGATCGAGATCAGGAAGGAAGAGTGTATTGAGCTTGCCAGTGATGATCATTCTTTCCGGCTGGAATACCTGTTCTTCTGTCGTTTTTCGAGCGGTATCTGCTGTCGCCTTGTTATAATCCTGTGATTCGCCTGTGTAGATCGGCGGCAGACGGAAAGAAGATCGTATCTTGTTTCTCGTTTTCTCATCGTATTCAAGGAATAGTGCATCCTCCTGAAGAATCTCGGCAAGTGATTTTATATCCACCTTTACATTCGCCGGCTCTTCATCGTTTGATAGCTCATCCTTTTTCGGAATCCCTTCCACTTCGAGTAACAGGAATTTATGTGCATTATCTGATCCCTCAATGCAGTTCATGTATTCCTGTAGCTGCTCATACGAAGATTCAGAAAGCATTCCATTCTCTACAGTAATTGCAGCCGGCACATGCCGCCCTTGTTTAAAGTACAGATAGTTCAGTTCTTCAGCTTTGCGCGCTCCATACATATTGACGATGTTACCAATCCAACGAGGAACACCATATGTACCGCTGCCGATCTTGAAGTGAATGACTTCGCTTGCTACAAGATTAGAAGGAGTGTCTTCGCTGTATTCTCCCGTAGCAGCGTTCAATGTTCTTGGATCGCCGTACTCTTTGAAGAATACTTTTTTAGTGTTGACTTGCTGCACATACTTTCTGAACCGTTTCATTCTTTTCATGGTCTTAACTTCACCATGATCTGTATACTTAAAGTCGATCTCAACGGAATCGCCTAACTTACAAACACGAATATATTGTGCATCAAGATATTCAATGCCTGCAGGCTTCCCTGTACCTTCACGAAGCACTTCGACAAATCCATTACCGGTTTTCTCTCGGTCTTCTATTACATAACCAAGAACCACTTCGGCTGACTCATCATAGTTCATATAGCTGGTGAACTCTTCAAGTTGGGTCCATTCTTTCTCAGCTGTCTCTTTCTTTCCCTCTGGTGCATTCTCAGCGTTGAAGTCGAAAGTATACTCAATTCCTAAGCCGAAACCTAAAATATTCGTTTTATACGCATCTATACATTGTTGAAGAATGGTAGAATACTCGGCTATTTGTTTGAGCTCCTTGATATTGTATGGCGGCTCAATAACGCCATCAGCCTCATAATTAAAGCCATCCTCATGAATTTGTTTGGTCGTTTCAGAAACAGTTGATTTAATCACAGTCGCTTTCACTTTATTCATCAGCGTGACCTCCTTTCTCTGTTCGGGCGTGTCCGCTCTTTTGGTTTCTCTTTCAGATCGGTGACCTCATAATCATCTAGCGCATACCAGATGGCCGATAAGGTGTGGGGATCAATCTTAAATTCGTCTTCTATGATATTGCCATTCTTGTCTGTCTTGTATGAGAGCGTCTGAAGCTCATAGATCGTGTTCTTACATGAGTCGGAACAAATGATTTTTTTGAACCGCTTGATCTTTTTGGTGTACTGCAAGCGTGATCCCTGAAACTTACGTGCAGCCACCATGTTGTATCCCATCTTCCTGAAGTATGCGATGGTTTTCGGTTCAGCTGCATCCGCTTTGATTAGCTCTTTTGTTTTGGCAAATTCGATGAGCTCTTGTACAGTTTCATCATCGGTTGTGCCTTTTTGATAATACTCCCAATAGATGTATAGATATTTCTTCTCGTGATCGACGGCCAGTCGAATCAAAGCGTTATATGACTCTACGAAACCAAAGTCCATTCCCGCTCTAAGCAAAGGCCGATTGATATTTGAGATGGCCAGCATCACATCTTCATGCGGCTGCACCTCGAATTGAGGAAGAACACGAATTCCGTTAATGCCAAAATGACCTTTTCGGGCTATGCGATAAAGGTCTGGATCGTATTCCTTTAGTTCGTCCAGCTGCTTAATATAGCTGACCGGAAGGAACAAGTTGTCTTCAGCTGTAGAATGATGATAGTACGTATCATTGATAGCGATGGTGCGTTCTTTGTATAAAGTCTCGTCATCCAGGATAAATCGATTTCTCTGATCGTCCTTAAAGAAGTGACGGTATGTCCAGTTATCCTGGCCGACAGGGTTTGTTGATAAGATCATGTGCAGCAGCAGCGTTGGATGACGCAAACGACCAAGCAGTTCCTTGAACCCCTCGTACTTAACCTCAGAACACTCTTCAATCCAAATGATTGAGATGTTGTTGATCGACTTCAGCTTGGCAGGCTTGTCCAGACCTTTGAAAATGATCCGGCTGCCGTTGTGAAATTTAAGCATTAGCGGTGATGTCCGGCACTGAATAACATGATCGAGTCCAAGATCATTCACGATCTCTTCGAATAAAGAAAACGTGGAATCTCTGTGCGTATCATAGACTTCACGAATCACAAGAGCGGTTCGCTTTTCATCAAGCAACTTTAAGATGAGTTTCAAGGCAATGTGATAGCTCTTAGATGAACCGTAACCACCCACTAGGAACTGAAACTTCTGATCCCAATCAAAGAGAAAATCTTCGAAGTGTGGATTGACTTCCTTCTGCATCAGTTGCATCAGCCATCACCTTTTTTCTTTGCTCTCTTTATAGTAATTTGAACCGAATCATCGACAGGTCGAGCGGTGATCCGCTTCAGTTCTGCCTCTCTCGTTCGGTTTGCAAGATCAAGGCCACGAAGCCTCAATTCGTATTCAGACATAGTTTTCATTATGTCGACTTTCTGCCTAATGGCTTTATCGCGTTGTGCGGTCACACGTGTCAGAGCATCTTCTATGCTCAATATCTTCTCCAGCAGCGGTGAGTCTGTCTCCTCAATTTGGACCACTGCTAGACGTTCATTAGTTATCGGAACAGCTTTAATCAGACCATTTTTATCTGGAGCCTGTACAACGTCTTTCATCTTCCGCAATTGCTGCAAGACTGTCCGCTGCTTATCAGTCAATCCATTCTCGTATTTAGTTATCAAGCGCATCATTCTTGTTTCACGAACGCTCAATAATCGTATTGATAGATCAATTTGGTACAAAGGATCAGTCTCGATCTCAGTAAAAAGCTTCTGCTCCTTCTCATCCATGTACTCAAACATGATTGTTTCGTATTCACCAGTTTTGAATGAATTCTTGTTCCCTTTAGGAGCTGCGCCACCCCTATTGCCTTTAGCATTTTGGTTACCAGGTGGCGCTTTACCTCCTTTATTACCTCTGGCGTTTTTACTCCCTTTCGGAGCACCAGGACGTTTAGTAACGTTACCATTGGTTTTCTCTTTTGGTTTAGTAACGTTACCATTCAATTCCTCATCCCAAGAGTCTTGGTTCTTCCATTTGCGGATGAGCGTTTGAGAACACTCTAATTCTTCAGCAATGTCTTTCAGTAAGCGGGTTCCATTGCTTTTCTTCCACAACTGGAATGCCTGATCTCTTTTAGGATTTCTCGGTCTAGCCATTACATATCACCCACCTCCGAGCTGTTGAATTAAGTTTGAGTTTGTTTTTCAAAAATTGCGAATAAGAAAGGATATTTTTGTTTAAAAGCGAATATTTAAAATGAGTAAAAAATACCAAATTTAAGGAGTTGTCATTAATTGAAAAAGTTTCTTTCTTTCTTTTTGCTTATGATAATATCGTTTAGTGTCTTTTCTACCTCAGTTGAAGCTGCAACTTTAGCTAGTTTAACTGCAAAGCGTGATGGACAATCCCATTCAGTTACCTTCACAGGGAATGGCAAATACATGAGAATTAAATGTGCTCACAACAAACCACCAACTTCAAGTGAAAAGCTGGGTACAGCATGTAAATTAGAAAAAGATACTTTACGACCAGAAGTACCTCTTGTTGATTGGTTCTTAAGTGACCCATCATCAAAAGAAAGTGATGTTTTTCTTAGTAAAGGAGTAAAATATCGTTTGCACGCTGAAGTATACCCATATAGTTTAGCTGGTACCACTCTTACAGCGACTATTTATGATAAGTAGGGTTATTCATCTTTCTGAAGCTCAATGTCCAGTTCGATGAGCTTCTTCAGATCTTCCACAGTAGACAATTTGATATTTCCTGCTTTAAAGTCTCTGACCCATTGAGAGATTCCAGCTTGAGCGATTTTACGATAGTTTTCTTTTGATTTATCAATACCTTCAGCCTGTTCAGCTTGAAGGATCATAAGCATTTCTTTCTTTTCTTCGCCAGAAAGGGAACGTGTGTTTGTATTTTCTGTTGTCATTCTCCCTGACCTCCATTACAATAGTGGATGAGAGCGTGATATTTTCCCACAAACGCGGCCGCGTCTTGATCACGCTCTTAGGCAGGGAGGTTCTTTCTGTCTTTGAAGGGAGGGTGTTGTCAGCACCCTCTTTTTTTATTTTATAAAGATGAAACCAACTCAGCTTCAATTCCGGTAAATTCAGTGAACCTCTTTTTAATTACATCGCAAAAATAAGGATCGAGCTCCAAAAGAAGGGCCTCTCTGTCAGTTTGTTCACACGTCATCAGAGTTGATCCGCTACCTCCAAAGAAATCTACTACTCGATCACCTTTTTTGCTGCTGTTACTTAATGGGATATTAATAAGATCAAGCGGCTTCTGTGTAGGATGAACATATTTTGCAGTATCACCGCGGGAAACTTCCCAAATTGTCGCTGGTTCTCCTTCTTCAGAGGTATCAGCTCTCCAAACAGTGACCTGCTTTCTATCTCCATACCAATTAGGTGAACAGCCTTTTTTAAATGCATAGAAGACCGGTTCATGCATGTATTTATATTGCGCCCACCCGAATGTTGGTGAGTTTTTCACCCAAATACACTGCGATCTTATATCAATATCTGCATGACGCATCTCATTCTCAAAAGCGCGTTGATATGAAGCGGCATGAAAAACATATATAGCTGCCTTTTCGTTCATGATTCTTGAATAATTCAAGAACACTTCTCTTAAAAATAAATCAAACTGACCATTATCCATAGAATCGTTTAAAATCGATGCATGGCCAACATCATTTAACTTTTTGCTATCACTTTTAACCGCTACATTATAAGGTGGATCAGTTATGACTAGATCTGCTTTATGGCCAGACATCAATCGGTCAACATCCTCTATCTTTGTCGCGTCTCCACACACTAGGGTATGCCGGCCAAGCCGCCAAACATCCCCATACTTTGTTTTAGGTTCTTTTATATTGTCTAGTGCCTCTTGCACATCAAAATTATCTTCCTCAACAATTACGATCTCATTTTCAATAGAAACACTGTCTAATAGATCTTCATATTCTTCTTCAGTAAATCCAATAATTTCTAGATCAAGATTGTTATCCTTTAGTTCTGTTAGAAGTTTTTCAAGTTTATTTTCATCCCAATGGCCACTGATTTTATTTAATGCTACATTCAGAGCCTTTTCATCCTGGTCATTTAAAGAAACCACTGACACTAGAATTTCAGACGGTGTATCTTCCATTAATATTTTGAATCGTTGATGGCCTCCAACAAGGTGGCCAGTTCTTTCATTCCAAACTAATGGATCGACGTATCCGAATTTCTTCATGGAATTTTTAAGAGTATCGTATTCAGGATCTCCTGGCTGCAGATCGATGCGGGGATTATATGGTGCAGGGTTAATTTTATGTACGGGGATTGTTTTGATATTCATGATGTATCTCCTCCAATTAAAAAAACACCTTATCTCCTAAGGTGTCCGATACTTGTTTGTTAATTTTAAGAAACGTCTTTTGCTTTTCTTTTGAGACATTTCATCTATGCACTCTTGTAGCAATGTTTTATATCTGCTCGTTTTTTTTAGCATTCGTGAATGAGTTATAGATTGATGACCCCAGATTATAATAGCAGTATAAAAGGTCATTAATATAATCAATGGCGCTGCTCCTTCAACGTCTGCCAAACTAAGACCATAATTTATTGTACTACCTAATATTACAGCCAAAATCGTAAAGAAAGCAGTAGTAAAATGACTTGAAGCTTTATGATTATCGATCCCTTCTTCAAGCCTGTCCAAAAGCATTTTAATTTTTTTACTATCATGATGCTTTTTGATTTTTTCTTTAAATGCTGTTTGTTCAGCAAAATTTGCTTTATGCATATTCTTCCCAAAGCGCAGCAAATACATTGGCACGTCTCTAATCTGACCAAATGATGTAAATTCGTTAGTTTCGTTAATTTCATTCATAAGAAATCACCTCCTAAACATATATCGGAGGTGATTTGGAAATTTTCAGGTATTCAGTGAAATGATTTTATTTAACGTAAAATTCATTTGTGTAGAATGTACCAACTGTTTCAACATGGTTGCCATGTTTGTCATAACGTTCTACATCCACTCTAAAGCGATAAGTACCTTTTTTGTTACCAAATGACTCTTTGATGTCAAATTGATCATAAAGTTTTTCACCTGGGTTAAGCGGGTTAGGTGAATTCGTTTTGATTGTGACCCATTTCCCTTCAACTTTTCGTTGAGGAATAAGGTTTGGTCCACAAATGTAATCATTGTGATTCTGAATCGCAACAACCACAACCTTGTCCTTTCCTAAAATATGATTCGCTTTTTTCGGATTAGCAGATACACCAAACTTTGATGCCATGCTCATCATCTCCCTTTTTATATTTTTGCGCTCCTATCCCTCACCAAAGCACCTGCAGCCATACACCCAAAAGACGACTGTTCCCATCAATTTATCGTTTTCTCCGGATACGGCCGCCTTGTCTTTGGTACGTTTCGCGTCTCGTTCCCATGATTTCTTCCCAATCTCGCGTCGTTATCGGATCAGCATCGCTCTTCTTACTATTAGAACCAGGAGCAATGCTTTTAAATTGCTTTAATGTCTCTTTAGAAACAGAATCCCTGATCTTCATTTCACTCGCTCCTTGCCGAATAAGCACCACCTTACGCTATTCGCTTAAATAGATTTTGAAATGATGACTACACTCCGAGAGGATGCCAAGTACAGTCAATCATCAAGTAAAAATGAAAAACTGTCCTCGATACGGCTGCCGCAGACTAGCTGCTATCCAGGCTCAGAATGTCCCTCTCGTATGGCCACATTCCTCAACACCTTTGTTCCGTATCCAGATACGCCATTGATAAGGGAAAGACGCGTCTCCCAATAAAAAAAGCGGACACCAATCAAGGCACTTAAAGTGCTCAATGATCAGCGTCCGCAGGTTCTTCCTTCTGGACAAAGTATTCACGTTCGTTTTGCTTGTCTCTATCATACGATGATCCGCACAAGAAAAAAGGTCCCCTTTTTGTCGGCTTTTTCTCGGTTTTTTCTCGGATAGGAGTCCAATAAACACCAAAAACCTTGAAAGGCATTGGCCCATCAAGGTTTTTTTATAATCTATAAATTCTGTAAATCATCTCCACCGCCAGCTAATTTCCCTATCAGGATAAACTGCAGGTATATATATCCCCCTTCTTTTATTTTCATCATCAATAATGTACCAATTGTTATCATCTAACCATTCTTCGTTATAATTTGTTTCTACAAAATCATTTTCCTCATCAACAAGTGCTGCGAAAAAATCATTAAATTTGTCTATATTATTTGAAGGGGTAATCTCACCATTAACCCACATACCATCAACATTAATATCGTGTATATCTCCTAAAAACTCGTTTAGAAAGTATAATTTCACAATTCTCACTCCTTAGGCGAAACCTTAATATATTGGCTTGGAACTTCCCCTTTAATCAAATACTCATTATCCCTTTTAGTCCAATTAATCGCTCTTTTCTTCCAAAAATCAGAAGAAATAACATCTCTTTCAATCAACTTTTGAATTTGTTTTGGAGAAAGTATAACAACATCTTTTAGCTTTCCAGACTGTATATCTTTCCTTAAAGCTGATATATTTAGTTCAATTGCATTTTCTCCATAATCTCCAATAACATTTTTGTTATTTGTAAAACTAGTATAAGGGCTATTAGATTTAGCTCCTTTTCTATAACCTCCAAGTATATGCTCTGTAACAGTCACTTCTCGTCCTTTATATAAACCTTCTTTACTAGCTGGTACTAAATCACCTGAACTTGATATATGAGGTTTACCAATTCCATTTGGCCTAGTTGGAGAGTGTAGTAAACTATCCCCTCTATATAAATTACTTTTGTTGGTTAAAGAAGCATCATCTATACCCTTAATCCCCATCTTCCCATGAAACCCCTTCGCCCCAATCGGCAAAAGCATTCCTAGCGCCGCATTCATACTCGCTTGCTGCTGTTCTTTCGAGACCTTGTTTCCAAACATGTCTCGACCTGTAATCGCTTCGCTGAAGCCGTTGGTCGCGGTGAGCCCGTATAAACCTTTTTGGGATGTCTTTAGGGCATCAAAAGATTTTTGTGACGTCTTATAAATGTCGACCGCTCTGACTGCGGCTGACGTGGCTTGGGTGGTTTTATAGACAGCCTTTCCGCCTTTGAAAATGCGGCCTGCCCAGCCAACGATAGGAATGTAGCCGGCTGCAGCCATGCCTCCTGCAGCAACTCGCTGTCCTGCGGTAAGCTCTTCGCCTGTAATTGGATCGACGCCTGTAGCAGCACGTTTTGCATCGTTCACGCCAGTCAGTTCATTCACGATGTTTCCACCATAATCGAGCGCTTTTTCATACCAAGAACGGTTGGCGAGGGTCTCTTGTTCCTTTGCGATCTCACGGGCTTCTTCTTGTTCTTTTTTGATTTTGAGATATTCAGCAGTTTGCTTCTCAATATCGCTTTTTGCCTTGTAGATTTCACTATCTTGAAATGCTTTTTTGTCAAAATTCATAGGTGAAATGGATTTCCCGTCATTCGTAGCATTGATCATTTCTGCATACAATGCCATTGTAGCCTTCTCCTCAGTCTCTGACAAAGCATATTCATCTTTTAGATTTTGATCAAGCTCTATTAAATCTTTAACCGTCTTTTTTCGTTCGTCTTCCGCATCTGCAATCTTTTCATCAAAGGTTTTACTATCAAATACCTCTAGAGATATGAGGTCATCAATATCTTCGAAAATCGTTTTGAGTGCCTTTTTTTGATCCTTTACAATGCTTTTGGAATTTTTGATTCCCATATGTACAGCGTTGTCTAAAAAGTGTTCTTCTACAAAAGTGTCGCCACCAAAATTGGTATCATCAAGTGTCCCAGAAACACCTTCATGGAACGCTTTTTGTTTATCAATGAAGCTAATAAACATGTCCACATTTCCGGCGAGCTCTTTGTAGAAACTTTTAATGTTATCGGCACCTTTTCCGGTAAAATCATCACCAAGGTTTGCCACGCCTTGTAGAGCCTTTTTTAAATCAACCATTTGTTCTCGGAGTTCCTGATAGTGTTTTGCCCTTGCGTCGATAGCACTTGTAAGTGCTTTTGCATCAAGTATCTTCCCCAGAAGAAGTCACTCCCTCCTATTCATTGACAAGGTCAATTTTACCAACACACAACTTGTCATTAAATAGGAATAAAGATACAAAACATCACTCAGAAGATTCAGAGTGATGTTGAAAGAGTTATATACTACTGAATCAGACGCTTTGGAGAAAAGAGATATTTTATGATGGAAAATGAAAGATAGTAGACTGATTGCCTGCTTTATATGAGTGCAAGAACCCTTACTTTAGAAAAATTGGAAAAAATCTTGATTTAGATTTAAGAATCTATTACTATTGTGAATATAAGGAAAATATAGGAGTGATTACATGATTAGAAAATTAAGTTTAACTATTTTTGTTTCATCAGTCGTTTTATTTTCTTTACTGTTCGCCCCTTCTTTGTCTTTGGCCACTACCAATGAAGATTCTAATTGGATTGATTTAACCACCAAGAATTCTATTGTTAATGGTAAAAAAGTAGAGAATCAAAAAGCAAAAGATTCTAGTACGGACGGGCCAACTAAATTGCAGAAAATCGCAAAGGAAAACGGATTAGAGGTTGAAGCTTCTTACGAGAGTTACATAACCTATGATGAAGATGGTAAACAAACTTCTTCCGGTATAATTACTTCTAAAAGTCAGAAAAATTCATTAGAGAAAAAAGCAGCAAACATTGTGTATCTCGCCTATACTTTTCTTGGGGGAAAAGTGAATAAGGTCTTGCATGGTGTTGAAGTAACAAAAGTGGTAGGTACTCCTCCAGCTACACTTGAAGTACAACAAACATTGTGTCAAAGTGGATACTACAACAAACAATTCACCTGTCCGCATGTAATTAAAAAAACTTTTTTGGGGCTGCAAATTAAAAAAGGCGCAGAAGTCCATCAGTTTATTAAAGTAGATAAAACTAAGTTTTGGAAATATTCAGGGTGGGGAATTGCAACATGGGCTGGTAAGCCACCTTCAATAAAAACATTAAAGTGGGATGAAGGCCTATATCTAACAAACAAGAAGGGTATGTTTTTTCCAAACTATACTGACAAACAGTCTGGTTTGAATTTGCAAGCTCCTCCGAACGCTTTTATAAAAAAAGTTCCAAAAGAGAAAAGAGTTAAATGGGGGAATAAAGAGCGCACAGCTTATAGAAATTGGTATGAAAAGAAGTATGGCGGAAAAACATGGGTAAAATTTGAAATTCACCATCAACTTCCTAGAGAATATGGTGGAGGAAATATGACAAAGAATTTAATTCCAGTTGAAAAATCATTCCATCGACAAGAAATTAATCCTTGGTGGGCTTCATATTAAAAAAGACTCCGTTTGGAGTCTTTTTTAAATATTTTCGTAATAACCTTTGACATCTCGATTTATTTCCCAATACTTAACACCATTTGAGCTTAGCAGACGGTCAAACCATATTTCAAAATTCGATTCTAAATTCTCAGCTTCTTCAAATGAATCTATTGAATCTAAAAAGAACATATAATCTAATCCATTACTATATCTGTTTGTATCAATTACATATCGTCCATCAAAATGATACCCAATTAATATACACTCTTCAGGAAGATCTTGAGCCTCATTATATTTAATGACATCATTTGTACTAAGTATTTCAATACCGTCAATTATGTCGATTCCATTATGTAATCTAAGAAATTCCTTGTAATCATTAGGGAATTTAACCTTAAAGAAATTTTCTAAATCTGCAATTTCCTTCTCAGTTGCGGGATCATTAAAATGAAAATAGGGGTCTTCTAAAACAAAACCACCAGGCTGTATCAATGGAAATGCCCCATGACTGTCAAGAATTTTTTTTAATCCTTCAAGAGTCTGCTTAATCAAGTCACCCTCTCTAATTTTCGCCAACTCCCCTCATAATTGTTAAATCTATTATATATGCTTTCTTGAAAAATGGATATTAATTTAAAATAGGGGAAGATTTTTTTACTTACCAGCACTCAGATGATTCCAAGTGCTGTCGAAAGTTTAAACGTTGCTTGCTTTTTTAATTTGTAATATCGATCTTTCTTTAATCCAAGTTCTTCACATACCTCAAGGTCTTTAACCATTCGTGAAGTAAGGTACTTCATGCGAATAATGTCTTGTTCAATTTCATCCAAACTGTACTCTAGTGCTCTTTCTATTTGCCGCACCTTCAGCTCTGAACAAACATTTTGATCTTTTAATCTTGGAAACAAAGTTAAGATGCCATTTGCTTTTTGCTCATCCAAGTTCTCTTGTTTAACTTTTAATGCTTTATAAAGCTTCAATTCATTTATTAATGTCTTACGTACCTGCTTTTCATTGACCTCAGGAATAAGGCATAATTGGTTGGTTAACAAATTTATACCCTCTCTCTAAAAAACCTTATAAGCAGACTATTTAATTATATAATTGAATTATTGTTTGAAGTACTATCGTTCGTAGAGTTATCGTTTGTAGAATCTTGAGCGATCTCTTCAATCGACATTTTTATATTGCACAAGTCTTCTAACTTGATAATTTTTGTAACTGTACATAACTTTTCCTTAGGATGGTTCCCTAGTAAAATAAGCTCTTTATTAACAGCATGAAGGATATACCACTTCTGTTGATTAATTTCATCGTTTCCGTTAATAGGATTATCTGTTTCTCTAAGTTCATTTGCATATATATAAATATTTTGCTCTTTTCTATCATATACAAATTTCAACGAACTTCTCATAATAATTGGTATCGGCAAATAAAAAACAAACACCAAAATCAAGATAAAAACTAATGCGCCAATAGAAATTTCACTTCCTATATCATGAATTAAAGTGCCATTAAAGGAGAAGTAAAATATTAGTACACAACAGAAAAATAAACAAAATGTAATTCCTCTTACCCAATTTAAATCAAGAAATTGTGGATACTTTTCCTTTCCTTCATTAACAATGAGTATCACTACAAAAATTATAGAGCCTATTAAACTAGCTATAGACGCTACGAATTGAGATTGACTGGGATTCCCTGTCCAATCTGGAGCACCAAAAATATAAATAATTACTAAATTAATGAACATCCACATAACAGTCTCTCCAAAATATCTTAAAATAAATAATGAAAATAACTGATCCTTAGAAAATAATTTTTTCTCAAAGATATTAGAAGATAGTAAGGAGATAGGTCTAATTTTTTTAAAAACCAAATATGACAAACCAGCTAAAGCAGCTATATAACTTGGTATCCCAAATGGTTTAAGCAATTCATAAAATTCCATAACTACACACCTTTTCAATATTCTTCTTTATTGAATCGGCATTTTTTAGATTTTTTCAAGTAATTTGGGAACTCTATCTGCTAAATATCTATTCTGTGAGAACTTGTATAATTTAAATTTGTGAACTGGCCATCTCGTGTAGTGATCTCGGTTTTACCGTACATTGGTGTTTCAGCCAACACCACATTGTTGGAATAACCATCTAGGATAATGACTTTCACTTCTCCTTTGGTCATAAAGCTATCAATGGAGATATTTGAGTGCGTAATTTTGTAAGGATTATTCATGCACAAGGCCTCCCATGTTATAATGAATTGTGCAGATTCAATAGAACTGGGGCCTTGTGCCTCGGTTCTTTTTATTTGCCCTGAAGAGCTTGCAAATCACGTACACACATTCTAAAGAAGTGTTCGTCCCTTAAATCTAAAGACAGGTCAATCAGCACCTTTAAATCAGCTTCAGTAAGTGCCTTATCCAAATTTTCTGCCCAAGACTTTGGAACAACCAAGGTATTACCACTAAGGAACCTTACTAAAATGTCATCTTCAGATACTTTAAGTACATAACCTTCTTTGTTAAGTGTTTCTCTTTTGCCTTTCCTTGATGCTTTTATCCAGTCTCCTTCTAAGAATTTGTTTTTCATCTGATAATCCTCCATCCTTTCTTAATCCTACTGACTAGTTCATATTGTTTAAGTGGTTCATAGAGGTGGACGCGCTGTCCATCCTCTTTGCGATAAAGCAAGAACCACCGTTTTGAGCGTTTGCGTGCCATCTTAGGCAGCACCGTCTTCCTCTTCTTTTTGATCATTCCCGCCAGAATCGTCTTTCACACTTTGAGAGGATTCTAAATCATCATCTTTTTGCATCGGTTCAGCTTCGTTGGCTTGATCCTCTTTCCAATCCCACCATTTTTCAGCAAGCGGAGCCACTGCAGCTCGGTAGTCATTGATCAGATCGACGATGGCGCCGGATGACATCTCAAGCTCAGTAGCCAACTTGCGGTATGATTCACCTTCAATGCGACGTTTAACGACGCCAGCCATATTCTCAGGGAAATCCTCATGTTCTGGTGCCAGACCTTCTTGGATGAATTGATCCACCACTTCACGTTTAATCTCCATAGGCTTTTCTTCAATTTGTGGTTTTTCTGCAGGTAAGCCCAATTCAGCCTCTAACTGTTCTGGTTCTGGCTCAGCAATGTGGACAACACCGCTCTGATCTACTTGATAATTTACTATAGGTCGCTCAGTGTGAGCGTTGATCTGCACGTTATAGCTGACAACATCGCTCTCAATTTCAACACGCACATCGTTATCAATCATTTCAGCAAGGTTTTGAATGCTGTTTCCTAGATCCTTCGTTGAGATTTCAAGGACCAATTCTGTAACACCCTTAGGCTTGTGATTTACTTTCTTGACTGATCCATCAAAATTTACAAAAGACATATTTGTTCCTCCTCATGGGTTGGTTTGAGAGTTGAGACTTCGACTTCAATTCTCGGTGAACTGCTATAGAATTTGCTTACATGTAGATCGACTATCTGGCTATCATCCTGCCAAATGACTTTATTCAGGCCATCTTTTATCCCTTTGATGTAGTTATCAACATCCGGCTTCTTAGCTGGTCTCAGCTCGCCTCTTTCAGCTTCTGCGGCCTTTTTCTTGCTGAAGCTTTTTAATGTGGATTTGTAAACTTTAACCCTCAATTCCAGAGGGCCTGTAAGAAGTTGATCAGGACGGTGATCACTTGCTGCCAACTTCACGTATTGCTTAAAGTCTCGTGATTTCTTGGGATCGTATAATCTCGTCATTCCATTCATGTGAGTAGCTCTTGGACGCCCCTGTGCAACTGGCTCTCCGTAGACGGTGAATGCTATCTTCATTCAGATGCCTCCATCCTGGCGTTATATGTTATCACCCTATTGCCACGTTGACTCTTGAAAGAGATGACAAGCATTTCAAGTTCATAGAGTGATAAATTTTCAGGGTTCTTGTCCAAACTAGCTAAATATCCAATACGAGTTAATTCGCTTAAAAGGTTCTCACGACGCTGTTTGCTATTAATATTTGACATGTTCATCCTCCGTATCATAAAGCGGCTTCCATTTGCCGCGATAAGTTTACAAACCTTCCGTACTCTTTCATAAAAGCAGTATTTATTGTCCCAACCTCACCATTTCGCTGTTTAGCAAAAATGATTTCGACTATATTTTTCTGTTCACTATCTTTGTTGTAATAATCATCACGATAGAGGAACGTAACAATATCAGCGTCTTGTTCAATGCTTCCTGAATCACGCAAATCAGACATCATTGGACGTTTATCTTGCCTCTGTTCAACTCCACGTGAGAGCTGTGATAGCAAAATGATTGGGACATTGAAGCTTCTCGCCATATTCTTCAGCTCTTTTGTGATAGCTCCAACCTCATAGTTTTTGCTCTCAAACTTACCGATTGGGGTAATAAGCTGCAAATAGTCAATGATGATTAAATGATCTTGATCAGGATGGTCCTTTTTCGTTTTACGGATCTGGGACCTGATGTCTGCGACTGTTTGAGTTGGCTGATCATGGATATAGATATCTAATTTTTCGTATTCACCCATAGCTTTGTTGGCTCTGTCATAATCTTGATCGCTAAAGTACTTTTTTGGATTCCTCCACTTCGTGCCTTCAATTCTCCCAAGGCTGCTTAACATTCGATGAGTTAACTGTGTATCTGACATTTCTAGCGAAAAAATATCTGTTACTCCACCCTTTAGCGCGTTATTACAACCTAGATTAAGAGCGAAAGCAGTCTTTCCCATAGATGGACGAGCAGCCACGATAATCAAATCACTTTTTTGCCAACCACCTGTCATGGCGTTCAGATCCGCAAGACCAGTGTCGACTCCTGTAAGATCCCCTTGATCTTCTTCCATGCTCATGAATATCTCCGTCAGAACATCCATTTTCGTCCGATTAGCTTTAACTCCAACTTCTTGCACTTCAATGGTCTTTTGATAAAGCTCAGTGATCCCCTCATCGCATGGGGCATTAGCAAAAGCTAAAGCGGCACTTTGTAAATCTCTGAGTCTAAAAGCCTCGTAAATTAATGTTTCATAGGTCTCGAAAGCATGTTTTGAGGGAACAGTACTTGCAAGATTGGTTAAGTATTCAAAGCCTCCAATTGAATTTAAAAGGTCTCCCATAGATGCAGCGATATTGGCCAATTCAACAGGCTTACCTAGCTTGTCCACTTCCCTCATCGCTTCGAAAATGCGTTTATGCCGTTCTTCAGCAAAATGTCTGGGCTCTAGTGCTGTTTCTTTAATCAGATCACCTTCAAGGATGATACAACCTAATAAAAACTGTTCAGCTTCTACGTTTCGCAAATTTTGCATTTTGTTCCCACACTTTCTGTTTCGCTAAGAATTCATTTTGCTCTGGTTGTTTGATTTTGATTTCTGCGATAGCAGGTGGGAATCTTTTTTCAGCAATGTGCTGGTCAATCTTTTTCAAAACCTGTTCATAGGGTTGATCCTTTAGGTGATCAAGCCAAAGTTTAATTCTTTCTTTTCCGATCGCGTCTGTAGTGAGTTCAAACCTTGGATAGGCAGCTGCAATTCTTGTTAGAATAGACATTGCTTGCTCTTGATTCATGTTCATCAACCTCCTCCAAATTTAATCCCATTTTCTTTTGCGTATTGAGCTAGAGCGTCTAAATTACTTTGTCTATGCTGCTTTGGTTTAAATTCAGAAACATTGTTTTTAAGAGGCTGATGTTGGTGTTGCTGTGTATGCCAACGATCAAGAATCGCTGATTCCATGTATGCAAATGATTTAATACTGTCTGCTCTATGCTTTGGTTGATATTGATCAAATACCTCGTCGATCCACACCAATATGTCTTCAAGTGGGATTCGCTCCTTGAGAATCCTTTCAATGGCAGCTGAATCTTTTGGTGTTAACATCAACCCACCTTTTCGTGATAAGTACTTTTCTTCGATCTGCTGGAAAGGAGTTAGTTCATTTTCTACTGAGGCTCTCTTTTCTTCTTCCTCTTCTTCTTTAATTCTTAAATTCTTTAATTCTTGATATAGTTCCGACTTCGTACCGCTTTCGTTCCGTCTTCGTTCTGCGATAGGTCCTTCTTCCGTTCTGGCTTCTGTTTCATGATTACTCGAAAACTCTTGATATGACTCGTATTTCACAATGGTGAATAGTGTTCCTAGTTCCGTTTCGCTAACAGTGATGATGTTGTTCGTAACGAGTTTCTTAATTGAACGCATAATTGTACTTTTAGACAGCTTTTTTAACCCTCTTCCTTCTTTATAAGCGAGGTCCTCACATAGTTTTGAGTACGATCTTATGTACTGGCCCTTATTTAATACAACTCCATTCATTTTGAAGCCATCTTGATGACTTGCTCTCATAACTAATAAAGTGAACAGTCTAAAAGTAGTCACGTCATTCCATAATTCGTGTTCTAATATTTTTCGGTGCAGTTTTATCCATCCAGTAGACAAATAACTTCCTCCTCTCCAACATCGTCTATTAAGGTCTTTTAACCTCACATAGAGCGTACATTCCACTGATCCTAATAAAAGTAAGGCCTGGCTCATTTCTTTGTATATAACCCTTCACATACGCTCTAAATAACGCAGCTTGATTACGACTTGATTTAGATAAAGACAGGTACACAAACGGAATAGGAACTTTAATGATTAGCTTCTCCCTCACTAGCTGTTCACCAGTTCGGAAAAATGGATGATGCGGTTAAGACGATTTGTAGATCGACAATACTTACACTTTTCACATCTTCTCGGTCTTTCTCCGCCATGCTTAACCTGAACGATCCGCTCCATGTTTTTTTCTATATCTTCTAACTCAATTTCCATCCTTGACTCATCAATATTGATAACAGCTTTATCTGGTGGATCTTCTTTTGATATGGCCACAATCAAAGGCTCTAACCATTCACTACGTCCCGCTTCCTGTCTTTCTATTTCCGCATAGAGTGCCATTTGAGCAATATATCCATAGGCTTCTACAAATGAACAATAGCCAAGCTCTTGGTCCCAAATTCTTTCCCTGAGAGAACGAGTCGTTTTAAGATCAGCAAAGCGGCCACCTGCAGGGTTGTACACATCTAGTTTTCCTTTCCAAGGCACTCCGAACAGTTCACCTGTGATAATCACTTCTTTATCTCCTTGAAGAACAAACATGCACAAATCATCATTTTGTATAGCTTCAATCATGAGATCAGCCAATTGATACTGTTTATACAATTGGCCCTTTTGTGTAAATAGAGCAGGTGTGTTCATCTTAAATTCATCAAAGGCCTGTTCTCCTTCAAGCCAAGCATGAACATATTGACCAAATAGCAGAGCCTCAGAGGACGGCGGCTGCCATTCCCTGTTGAGTTTTGCCATTGTAGCCGCCTCACACTCTAAGAAACTCTTATATTGAGAATTTGACATATAAACTCGGTCTATCTCGTTAGAATAATAATTATCATTGTTGATTGTCGGAATCATCATTTGCTGGCTCACCAGCCTTTACATCACTCTCTTTTTGTTCCTGCTGCTTTAGAAACTCTTCTTCGATTTTGGATTTTGTAGCACCTGAAACTTTGACGTTGAAATAATCCTCTTTCTTTGCCATACCATCACGAAGAGAAGTGTAGATGCGTCCTATTTTGAGATAATCTTGCTCAGTAAAGGCATCTAATTTGCTACCCACATATTCCTCGACCATTTCCTTCGTAACACCAAAATCAGATTTAAATGTTGTTAATGCTTTTCTTAAACGGTCTTCTAAAGGCTCTTTATGACCACTAATCAGCGTTCTTTGACACATATCAACTGCTGCATCAACAATGTCTCCTGGTATCACTCCGAGAATGCACGCACGAACGCGACGTGCACCTTGGTTTGCAACCAGTTCATAAATATCTCTTGGATCGTTGAGCTTTGTAATGGCTCCTTTTGCTTTTCGTTCATGCTTCACCGTAAATATTTTGGTCTGACGAGTATTGGTTTCAAGATCCCATGCATAAGCCATAACAGAAGATTCTCCTGCTTTTTGTTCAAGTTCCATGATTCCGTAATCAATGTTCCCCCAATTCTGTGCCAAAGCTTCAGCGAGTCGAATTGAAGGACCTGATACCTTTGTGCCACCTCGCGGATATTCATAGACAGCATTCTCAGCTAATAGCCTACGCTCACATGCTTTCTTAATTCGTTCAAAGGCAGCATAAACGTCTCGCGGAAACCTCTTTGCTATGACCATAGCTGCTTGTACTTCCTGTGCCTGCCGACTAACCATAGCTTCAGTTGTTACTGAAGTTCCTGCTGATGGCTGTGAAGCTGCCATATAGTTTGAGTAATCAAC
This sequence comes from Bacillus sp. RK1064, assembly GCF_051488405.1. Lineage (NCBI taxonomy): Bacteria > Bacillati > Bacillota > Bacilli > Caryophanales > Bacillaceae > Bacillus > Bacillus sp. RK1064. The sequence goes on along the minus strand of NZ_JBPSCZ010000002.1, from coordinate 5,909 downwards.
ATTTGACAATCCATTCATATAAGAAACCCCCATTGAATTTAGGTGCCAACCTGCTTATAATAGTGGTTGACACCATATTCTGTGTCTGGTTATTTAGATGAGTTCACTTGTTGGGAGTGAACTCTTTTATTTTGCTGTTTTAAATTCAAAATCAAGTTCCTCTGCAAGATATCGTTCTAGATTTTCTCGCAAGATCAATTCACCCGAATTTTTATCCTCAACATAGTCATCTTCTAGCAAAATTTTTGAACCATAAAAATCAATTCCAAAGTGCTCTTCTTGCCTCACCACATCTTTTGGATAGCCGTATCTATTAATCTCTGTGATGATCGGATGCTCAATATTCATCTTCTTCCCTCCTTTTCTGTTTGGTGTGAGCATCAAGAAATCTCTAATTTTGAGCGGATCGCATCTGCCTTTAGTTGTTGAAATTTCTCAAAGGCTTGTTTATCAGGAAATTGGAACATTGGCTTACCCTTGTTAGTCATCACAATTGATCCATTCACTTGTGATAAATAGAACTGATCAGACTGTCTCTCACTGAAAGGTTTAATAATTGGTTTAGTTCTCAAGACTTCTTTCCTCCCTAACACATTATTTGATGCTTATTCGCATCGTCCGACCGCGGATGGAGCATGATTTGAGGGGGTAGGTGTGCACTGTCTCACCCGCAAGCCGGACGACAAGAATAAGCCTTGTCGTGATCTCTAAATAACGCTATAATGAGATCGATCATTTTGTTATTCATGGTTTGAAATGATTTAAGCAGTAAGTGTCGGAGCTTGCTGCTTTTTTCTGTTTTCTATTTCCGTTCTGATCTGTAATTCCAGAGCTGCTAATAAAATGAGCCCTTCCTCTGTATGACGCATTTGACATTGTTTCACGATATCTTTCGCCTTCATTAAGCGACTTGCTGTGAACAAATACTTCACCTAGATCAATCCTCTCAATCTATTTTTTAGTGATTTTGGATATTTGATTTTTGTAATCCTCGTAGCCTGTTTTAATAAATGAACCTTAGCTTGGCTTTCGTAACGCTGAATTTGGTTTAAAGATTTAGCAATATCTTTGTGACTTGCTAATGCCGTATCGATATCAGCACTCTCTAATGCTTTCATTAATCTTTTTTGTAGTTGTTCAATACAGATCATTTCAGCTGTTATCCCTTCATGATCAATACTCTTGAAAATCGCTTTTCGCATCTTCATCCTCCAAACAAAGCCATAATTGCTGTAATTTGCTGCGTGACCGCAAGTGGATCGACACCACATAAGGTTGCGATCATGGCTTCTTTTGCATTTGTCGCCTCCATCCACCGCACATATGTAGGAACATCAAGCATCTTTTGATCGTTCTCAAATTTTGATATGCAGCTCCTTGAGCGACTTAACAATTCAGCCAACTTCTCTTGGGACATCCCAGCTCTTTTCCTTGCTTGTCGGAGCACTACCCCCAACCTCAACTTCCTCACCCCCTTTGTTCTGGTTAAGAACTTTTTCCAAGTTAGAACAGCTAGAAAATTTTTAAATGGGTATCATGATGAAGAAGCAACTAATTCTTTCTTTTCTCTTTCAACTTTTTCTTGATGCTCTTTCATTCGTTTAATTAAGATGCCGCTTAGGTACTTATAAGCCCTGGCTTCTGCTTGATGAAATAGAGGGCCTTTTGTGACGGTTATTTTCAATTGGCTACATCTCCTATTCATTTTGTGATGTATCATCACAATTATGATTAAAAAATTTTGTCCATTCAAAATCTAGAATATTGCCTAAAACCTTGGCAACTCTAACACTTGGGGTTTGACCATTCTCAATCTTGGTATAATAAGACCTATCAATACCTGCTTCCCTTGCCACTTCATACTGTTTGAGACTTTTACTCGCTCTGAAATCTTTTAACCATTGATTGGACTTCACTAAATCACCTCCGCATTGTGATCTTTCATCACAATTATAATGTGTTATATCATCACAATCAACCCTTTTTGTGTTTTTTTATCACAAAAATTTAATTGTGACCTATTATCACTTATAATGAACTAAACAACAAATTACATATAAACTAAGATTTTTATGTCAGGGGTTTTAATATGACTGGATTAAGTGAGCGGTTAAAAAAACTAAGAAATAATCATAGACCTAAGCTCTCTCAACAAGCTCTTTCGGAAAGATTAGGTATCAATAGAGCAACTTATGCAAGATATGAAACGGGAGATAATGAGCCTGATTATGATACATTAGAAAAAATAGCTCAGTTCTACAATGTGAGTATAGATTTCTTAATAACAGGGAGAGAATTTGAGGCATCAGATGAGGAGATGTGGAAAGAGCTCTTAAATCCGAAAACACAACTTTTCTTTAAAGATCTTAAAGATGCACCCGATGATAAGATTGAGGAATTAATTCAGTTTTGGGAGTTCATTAAAAACAAAAAATAATACATTAAACACTTTTATAGAAGCCTACAAAAAGGCTTTTTTTATTAACTCAAAACAGAACATTTGTTCTAATGATTTTATAAGGAGTTGCTTAAGTTGGAACGTATTTTGCCAAAAAACACAACACACTTAGATGACTGGATCGAAGCATTCTATCATCAAATCAACATTAAAAATCCATCAGAACTTGATCTATTAGACATCGCCTACCGCTCCAATTTAAAAGTCGAATTCTTAAACATCAGCAGCCGGTACTATGCTGGAACTATTATCATTGATAATCGCCTCAGCCCTCAGGAACAGTGGCAAGATTTTGGTCATGAACTTTGTCATGCGCTAAGACATGAAGGGAATCAACTGATTATGCCCCCACTGTTTAGAGAGCTGCAGGAAATGCAGGCGAAGCGTTTTGCATATAAGTTTTGTATTCCGACATTTATGCTTAGAAAAATAAAAGCTATTCAACCGTATAATCATTTCACAAATGAAATAGCATCTCTTTTCAATGTTACATATAAATTCGCTACCGAACGTTTTGTGACTTTTACCGCATCTAATAAATCATAAATTTGTCTACTTTTGTCGAAAATAAACATAATATGGATTTTTGGGTTATTATATACTTGTGCATTTAGAGAATTTAACCCATTAACAGTTTTCTGAGGAAGGAAATGGGGATAATGCTTTATATATTTAAAAAAATAGATAATACCTCAATAAAAAAAATTCAAAGTTTTTTTGAGGATTTCAACTCTATGCCAAAAAATAAATATGAAGTAAAGGATGTAGAACATTTTTCGGATTTTATCAGATACACCTTTGTTAAATTTTTTGACTCATATGAACTATTCTATGACGAAAATACTCAAAATCTTGAAACAAAGAAATTCTCAAGAATGTATTCTGCACAAATATTAATTTTAATAAAGTTTAATTGCATTATTATTTTTGGCGAAAAAAAAGTTTGTTTAAGTGCTGAAAAGCATATCTTTGAAATTTCATCTAATACTTTAATTAATTGGGAGTTCACTTTTAATCAAATATACAACCACTTTTCAGAACTGGAGATGACTATTAGTGAAGTAACATTTTCAAATATCAATTTACTTGATACTTCTCTAAATGCTATAACTCTAGAATTTCACAATAACTTTGATGCTCTTAAAATTATTAATAAATTTAAAAAAAATCCTATAAGTATGAATTTCAAAGTTTTTTATCAGAAAGAAATGTGCGAACTAGGAATTAATTTTATTTCGGGGCAGATAGAATTGAAATACGAAAGTTTTTCAAGAGTTGCTTTAGAAAATTTAGAGGAAAAAATATTGAATCTAATTGAAGGTGAATAAAATGTCAGAAGAACAACAAGTTCAAGGAGATCGTTGGACTACACAAACTCTAAATATTTTAAAACAATTTGGTTGGGAGCAAAAAGCTGATGCTAATTTTGATATTGCCTGCTCCAATAAACCTAAACATGGAACTAACGACAAAAACAGAAAAAATCCACATGGCATAGATTTGCTGCTTTCTTATTTTGATCCCTATAAAAGCAGTACTAGTGATGTATTAGTAGAATCGAAAGAAAGAAAATGGGATGGCATCTCTAAAACTACATTGCAAAGTTTTGTTACACAATTATCAAACACATTAGAATGTGCAAGAACAGCCCCATCCATAATTAATGATTTTGGATGTAAAAACCTCAATGAGGGATTACTGATGATATGGTGTAATGAACCTGAAAAGTTTGACGAAAATGAATTTCAAAAATACTTAAGCGAATTAAAGATAGCAAAAAGAAGGAGACCACTGACCATATACGTTGCTTCTAATAAAGAAATACTGAGATGGTGCTCTATATTATTAAAAATTAAAGATATTCGTACTAAAGGTGAGAAAATAGAATTCTTTTTCCCAGGGGATTATTTTAGTAACGGTCTCACAACAGTTAAGAGGCAACAACAACTAAACATTACCCACATGTTCTCGGATTATATTTTTGCCAAAGGGAAAAGTTCGATAACACTTTTAGATCATCAATTCACGGTTAATTCGAGTCATGTATTTTTCTTTGCTGAACCTACTATTGAAGAACTGAGATTTATGGATAAATGTATAACGCCTTATCAAATTGAAGACGATACTCAACGGCTTGTTATTCATATTTATGGTGAGCAGAGAGAATATCGTACACAATTACAGCAATTTAAAAATGAAAAAGAGCAAAATAGCAATTCTAAAATAAAAATTGAATTCGACTATATGATTGATTTAAAGAAACCACCTGAAAATCTAATTTATAAGGAGTAAAATCCATGCAATTAAATAGATATCCGGAAAAAACCAATCTATTCAAAGCAATGAAAAACTATATGCATTGGAAAGATATATTTGAATACTTAAGAAATAGAGGTGTTTTAGTAAGTGGCTTTTCTAAAGATGACTATGCACGTGTAGGGGTGAATTTCTATTTTTCAAAAGAAACATATTTAGACTTGAAACAGAGATTAGATGGTGAAATTAATTTCATTAAATCTAGCAGATATTATATTGATAGTGAAAAGGTAGATGATTTGAAAAATAGTATATCAGCAATCGTAGGAAAAAATTTAGGAAATGATGACACATCAGTGGTTTTATTTGATAATAATGACGATACATGGGAATTTGAAATTACCTATACAGAATCAAAGCCAGGGATGATAGATTTATTAGATTCAACTGAAAGAAGAATACCTGTTAAAGTTAACACTCATAAATCTTTCACAAGTCTCGATTTTAATCTGGAAAGCGCAAGTGATCATAAAAAAGTTACGGAAATTTTGACTCATATACAAAAAGAAAATCCAGAAGTATCATTCGCCCTATCAGATATAGACTTAGAAAAACTCGACGAGAATAATAAAATTTCCTTATTTAAAAATTTCTTCGAAATGCTACACTCTGATTGGGAACTCAAAAAGATAAACAAGTTGAAAGTAAATAGACATTCTAAAGATCAGAAGAAAAAGTTAGATGATTTACTTCAAGGTATAAATTCAGCTTTATTAGATGGCGAAAATTTAATCGAAAACGAATTTATTAAAACAATTACTAAAAAAGATTTTCATTTTACCATGGCAAGTATGCGATTTGATAATAAAAAAACATCAGAATATATTGATTTCTCTATAGAATTCAAATCAAGACCCGTAAGATTTGAAGCAAAAATATTAAATTCAGGTGAATATGAAGAATCAAAAGATGGTTTAATTGAGAATAAAAAAGTTCTCAATAAAGATTTGCAAAACAGTATTACTTTCGATTTTCAAAATCAATTTTTTATTCTGTATAAACAATTACTAAACAAACAAAGAGCAGAATATGAAGAACTTAATTTAACCGACGACTTGACGCTGGATGAAACTGCAGCATCAAATGAAATATATGAGGATGACGACGCTCCCCCCTCTTGACATTAATAATGAAA